>CAURRB010000058.1:0-7855 GCA_963527085.1 Streptococcus oralis | reverse complement strand
AAAAAGGCCAAGCAAAAAGTTAAGAACCAGGTAGAGGATATAGCTGACGATTTAATCAAACTCTATTCTGAACGTAGTCAGTTGAAGGGTTTTGCTTTCTCAGCTGATGATGAAGATCAACATGCTTTTGATGATGCTTTCCCTTATGTTGAAACGGATGATCAACTTCGTAGTATTGAGGAAATCAAGAGAGATATGCAGGATTCTCAGCCAATGGATCGACTTTTAGTTGGGGATGTTGGTTTTGGAAAGACTGAAGTTGCAATGCGTGCAGCCTTTAAGGCAGTCAATGATCACAAACAGGTTGTCGTTCTAGTTCCGACGACGGTTTTAGCGCAACAGCACTATACGAATTTTAAGGAACGATTCCAAAATTTTGCTGTTAATATTGATGTGTTGAGTCGCTTTAGAAGTAAAAAAGAGCAGGCAGAGATACTTGAAAAATTAAAGAATGGTCAAGTCGATATTTTGATTGGAACGCATCGTGTTTTGTCAAAAGATGTTGTGTTTTCAGATTTGGGCTTGATGATTATTGATGAGGAACAACGATTCGGTGTCAAGCATAAGGAAACATTGAAAGAACTGAAGAAACAAGTGGATGTCTTAACATTGACAGCTACTCCAATACCACGTACCCTTCATATGTCTATGCTGGGAATCAGAGATTTATCTGTTATTGAAACTCCTCCAACCAATCGCTATCCTGTTCAAACCTATGTATTAGAGAAGAATGATAGTGTCATTCGTGATGCTGTCTTGCGTGAAATGGAGCGTGGAGGTCAAGTTTACTATCTTTACAATAAAGTTGACACGATTGACCAGAAGGTTTCAGAATTACAGGAGTTGATTCCAGAGGCTTCGATTGGGTATGTTCATGGACAAATGAGTGAAATTCAGTTGGAAAATACTCTACTTGATTTCATTGAAGGTCAGTATGATATTTTGGTGACAACTACTATTATTGAGACAGGGGTAGATATTCCAAATGCCAATACCTTATTTATTGAAAATGCAGACCATATGGGTTTGTCAACCTTGTATCAATTAAGAGGAAGAGTCGGTCGTAGTAATCGTATTGCTTATGCCTATCTCATGTATCGTCCAGAAAAATCAATCAGTGAAGTTTCTGAGAAGAGATTAGAAGCGATTAAGGGATTTACAGAATTAGGTTCAGGATTTAAGATTGCGATGCGAGATCTTTCTATTCGTGGAGCAGGAAATCTCCTAGGAAAGTCCCAATCAGGTTTCATTGATTCTGTTGGTTTTGAATTATATTCACAGTTATTAGAGGAAGCTATTGCTAAACGGAACGGTAATGGTAATAAAAGAAGCAAAGGAAATGCTGAGTTGATTTTACAAATCGACGCCTATCTTCCTGACACTTATATTTCTGACCAACGACATAAGATTGAAATTTACAAGAAAATTCGTCAAATTGACAACCGTGTCAACTATGAAGAATTACAAGAAGAGTTGATGGACCGCTTTGGAGAATATCCAGATGTAGTAGCATACCTTTTAGAGATTGGTTTGGTCAAATCATATTTTGACAAGGTCTTTGTAGAACGTGTGGAAAGAAAAGAAAATAAGATTACAGTTCAATTTGAAAAAGTCACTCAACGACTGTTCTTGGCTCAAGATTATTTTAAAGCTTTATCCGCAACGAACTTAAAAGCAGCCATAGCTGAGAATAAGGGATTAATGGAAGTTGTATTCGATGTCCGAAACAAGAAGGATTATGAAATTTTAGAAGGTTTGCTGATTTTTGGAGAAAGTTTATTAGAGATAAAAGAATCAAAGGAAGCAAATCCCATTTAACATTTTTCTTCTATAAAAAGGATAAAAATGGTACAATAATAATTTGAGGTAATAAAAATGAGATTAGACAAGTATTTAAAAGTATCACGAATTATTAAGCGTCGCACGGTAGCAAAAGAAGTAGCAGATAAAGGTAGAATCAAGGTGAACGGAATCTTGGCCAAAAGTTCAACGGATTTGAAAGTTGATGACCAAGTTGAAATTCGCTTTGGAAATAAGTTGTTGCTTGTAAAAGTACTGGAGATGAAAGATAGTACAAAAAAAGAAGATGCAGCAGGCATGTATGAAATTATCAGTGAAACACGGGTAGAAGAAAATGTCTAAAAATATTGTACAGATGAATAATTCTTTTATTCAAAATGAACATCAACGTCGTCGTTACCTGATGAAGGAGAGACAAAAACGAAATCGTTTCATGGGTTGGGTCCTTATTTTGATGATTTTGTTGTTTATTTTACCAACTTATAACTTGGCCCAAAGCTATGATCAGTTACTGCAACGCCGTCAGCAATTAACAGAGTTGAAAGAGCAGTACCAAACTCTTAGTGATGAAAAGGATAAGGAATCCGCCTTTGCTGCAAAGTTGAAAGATGAAGACTATGTAGCAAAATATGCACGCGCCAAGTACTATTACTCAAAGAAACGAGAAGCAATTTATACAATTCCTGATTTGCTTCCGAGGTAATGTCATGGAAAATTTATTGGAAGTTGTTGAGCAATTTTTAAGTTTGTCAGATGAAAAATTAGAGGAATTGGCAGCTAAAAACCATTTATTACGATTACAAGAAGAAAGGGAAGAGAAGAATGCGTAAGTTCTTAGTAGTTTTATTGCTACCTGCTTTTATCATAACCTCAAGAGTAGTTAGCACAGAAAAACAGCTTCCTTACTCTTCGCAAGAAATTTATTATCTAACTGAGTCTGATTATGGATTCTACTATAAAGAAACTCTGGAATCCCCAATGGTATACGGAGAAACAGCAGTCTATGCTAATGAGGATCTTGTCAGGGAGTCTGGTAAATTGACTCCTGAAAACACCTTTAAAATCATAGAATGGCGTTTGAATAGACAAGGTGTTCCTGTTTTTAAACTAGATAATCACCAGTTTATCCTTGCAGATAAGCGTTTAGTCTATGATCAAAGTCAAGTTCAAACTCAAAATAGACAAGTATGGTTGGAACCAGGGTTTGTTATCTATAACAGCCCCTATGATGCTAAAGAAATTTCTTCATCCCTCTCTCCTTATCAACGCGTAACAGTGGATAGAACCCTCTTTGCTGAGGGACAAGAATTTCTTCATATCGATCAAGTTGGGTGGGTATCAAAAGAGTTCACCTCAGAAGAAGACAATCGCATCCAGAAGGTTCAAGAAGTTTTATCAAACAACTATCAGAATGAAAATTATTCCATTTATGTTAAACAATTGAGTACAGGTAAAGAGGCTGGGGTGAATGAAGACAGCAAACTTTATGCAGCTAGCATCTTGAAACTAGCCTACCTTTATTATGCTCAAGATAAGATAAATCAAGGGGAATATACGCTAGACAGTAGCTTCAAGTATATCCCAGAAGTAAATAGTTTCCCTGGGTCCTATAAACCAGAAGGTAGTGGTAGCTTACCTAAAAAAGAAGATAACAAAGAATACAGTCTTCAACAGTTAATTACCAAGGTAACAAAAGAGTCTGATAATGTTGCTCATAATATTTTAGGTTATTACGTGACCAATCAATCTGACGGGGCTTTCAAAGAAAAAATGTCCACCATTATGGGTGAAGATTGGGATGTGAATGATAAATTGACTTCTTCAAAAATGGCTGGAAAAGTCATGGAAGCTATTTATAATCAGAATGGTTTTGTCTTAGAGTCTCTAGGTAAGACTGATTTTGACAACCAACGAATCGCAAAAGGTGTTTCGGTTAAGGTAGCTCATAAAATTGGAGATGCCGACGAGTTTAAACATGACACTGCCATTGTTTATACGGATTCTCCTTTCGTTCTTTCCATTTTCACCAAAAATTCTGATTATGATACTATTGCTAAGATAGCTAAGGATGTCTATGAGGTTCTAAAATGAGGGACCAGGATTTTTTAAATCATTTTCTCCAAAAAGAGTATTTCAAAAAACATTCGAAAGTCGTGTTAGCTTTGTCTGGCGGACTGGATTCAATGTTTTTATTCCAGCTATTGTCTACTTATCAAAATGAGTTAGAAATTGAGTTGATTTTAGCACATGTCAATCACAAGCAGAGAAGGGAGTCTGACTGGGAGGAAAATGAACTAAGGAAGTTAGCTGATGTAGCTGAACTTCCTATTTATATCACAAGCTTTTCAGGAGACTTTTCAGAAGCGCGTGCTCGAGAGTTTCGTTATGATTTTTTTAGGAAAATCATGAAAGAGGTTGGAGCAACTGCCTTGGTTACTGCCCACCATGCAGATGATCAAGTTGAAACGATTTTGATGCGCTTGATTCGAGGTAGTAGACTAGGTCATTTAACAGGAATAAAAGAAAGTCAAGTAGTTGATGAAATTGAAATCATTCGTCCATTGTTGCCTTTTCATAAAAAGGATTTTCCACCAATTTTTCATTTCGAAGATCAAACAAATCAGGAAAATACCTATTTTCGCAATCGCATTCGGAATAGGTATATACCAGAACTTGAAAAAGAAAATCCTCGTCTTAAATCCGCCCTTTTAGATTTAGGAAGGGAAATTTCAGATTACCAAGCAACAATAACGGAGCTTTCGAAACAAATTGATGTGGAAGATTTGAATGAGCTATTTTCATACTCTCAACAAACTCAAGGAATATTGCTCCAGAACTATCTTAATCAATTTCCAGACTTAAATCTGACAAAGGCTCAGTTTGCTGAAGTTCGACAGATTTTAACAAGGAAAAGCCAGTATCGTCATTCTCTTAAAAATGGCTATGAATTGATAAAAGAGTATCAGAATTTTCGAGTTTGCAAAATCAGTCCACAGGCTGATGAAAAGGAAGATGAACTTGTGTTACACTATCAAAATCAAGTTCGATATATGGGCTATTTATTTTCCTTTGGTATCCCTATTGAAGGGGATTTTGTTCAAAAAGTAACAGTTTCACGGGAAACATCTGTACATATTAGATGTCGAAAACCTGGCGATATTATTATCCTAAATGGTCATCGAAAGAAACTGAGACGTTTATTTATAGATTTGAAAATCCCTATTGAAAAACGAAAAACAATCCCTATTATTGAGCAATTTGGAGAAATTGTCTCAATTTTAGGAATTGCGACCAGTGATTTGAGTAAAAACACGAAAAATGATATAATGAACACTGTAATTTATATAGAAAAAATAGATAGGTAAAAAGATGTTAGAACACGATATTAAAAAAATCCTCGTTTCACATGATGAAATTACAGAAGCAGCTAAAAAGCTAGGTGCACAATTAACAAAAGAATATGAGGGGGAAAATCCAATTCTTATTGGAATTCTAAAAGGATCGATTCCTTTTATGGCTGAATTGGTCAAACATATTGATACGCATATTGAGATGGACTTCATGATGGTATCTAGTTACCATGGTGGAACAGCAAGTAGTGGTGTCATCAATATCAAGCAAGACGTGACTCAAGATATCAAAGGAAGACATGTTTTATTTGTAGAGGATATCATTGATACAGGTCAAACTTTGAAGAATTTGAGAGATATGTTTATTGCAAGAGAAGCAGCTTCTGTTAAAATCGCGACTTTGTTAGACAAACCAGATGGACGTGTTGTTGAAATTGAAGCGGATTATACTTGCTTTACTATTCCAAATGAGTTTGTAGTAGGTTATGGTCTAGATTATAAAGAAAATTATCGTAACCTTCCTTATGTCGGAGTATTGAAAGAAGAAGTTTATTCAAATTAGAAAGATCTATCTTTAATGAAAAAACAAAATAATGGTTTAGTTAGAAATCCATTTCTATACTTGTTAATTATCTTCTTCCTTGTGACAGGATTCCAGTATTTTTACTCTGGAAATACTGCTGGACGAAGCGAAAAAATTAACTATACAGAATTGGTAAAAGAAATTACAGCAGACAATGTAAAAGAATTAACCTATCAGCCAAATGGTAGCATCATTGAGGTGTCTGGTGTTTATAAAAATCCTAAGACTAGTAAAGAAGAAACAGGAATTCAATTTTTCCCTCCTACAGCTACAACAGTAGAAAGATTCTCAAGTACTATCCTTCCGTCTGATTCAACAGTGTCAGAATTGCAAAAACTTGCTTCTGAACATCAGGCAGAAGTAACAGTCAAACATGAGAGTTCAAGCGGTATGTGGATCAATATCCTTGTGTCTGTTGTCCCATTTGCTATTCTCTTCTTCTTCCTATTCTCTATGATGGGAAATATGGGAGGAAATAGTGGCCGAAATCCAATGAGTTTTGGACGTAGCAAGGCCAAAGCTGCTAACAAAGAAGATATCAAGGTACGATTTTCAGATGTTGCAGGTGCCGAGGAAGAAAAACAAGAATTAGTTGAAGTTGTTGAATTCCTAAAAGATCCAAAACGATTTACCAAACTTGGTGCGCGTATTCCTGCGGGTGTTCTTTTAGAGGGACCTCCGGGAACAGGTAAGACCTTACTTGCTAAGGCGGTTGCTGGAGAAGCAGGAGTTCCATTCTTTAGCATCTCAGGATCGGACTTTGTAGAAATGTTTGTCGGAGTTGGGGCTAGCCGAGTTCGTTCACTTTTTGAGGATGCAAAAAAAGCAGCGCCAGCCATCATCTTTATCGATGAAATTGATGCCGTTGGTCGCCAACGTGGTGTCGGTCTTGGTGGAGGTAATGATGAACGTGAACAAACCTTGAACCAACTCTTGATTGAGATGGATGGTTTTGAGGGAAATGAAGGAATTATTGTTATCGCTGCGACGAACCGTTCAGATGTTCTAGATCCAGCTCTTCTCCGTCCAGGACGTTTTGATAGAAAAGTCTTAGTTGGTCGCCCTGATGTTAAAGGTCGTGAAGCAATCTTGAAAGTTCACGCTAAAAATAAACCTCTGGCAGACGATGTGGATTTGAAACTAGTTGCCCAACAAACTCCAGGTTTTGTGGGAGCTGACTTGGAAAATGTTCTAAATGAGGCAGCCTTGGTTGCAGCCCGTCGCAACAAGTCAGTCATTGATGCTTCAGATATTGATGAGGCAGAGGACAGAGTGATTGCTGGACCATCTAAGAAGGATAAAACAGTATCACAAAGAGAACGTGAATTGGTTGCTTATCATGAGGCTGGACATACTATTGTTGGTTTAGTCTTGTCAAATGCCCGTGTTGTTCATAAAGTTACCATTGTACCACGTGGACGTGCAGGTGGTTACATGATTGCGCTTCCGAAAGAGGATCAAATGCTTCTATCTAAGGAAGACATGAAAGAACAATTAGCAGGTTTGATGGGTGGTCGTGTAGCTGAAGAGATTATCTTTAATGTCCAAACGACAGGAGCTTCAAATGACTTTGAACAAGCTACACAGATGGCGCGTGCAATGGTCACTGAATACGGTATGAGTGAAAAACTTGGCCCAGTTCAATACGAAGGTAATCATGCTATGTTTGGTGCACAAAGTCCTCAAAAATCAATTTCAGAACAAACAGCCTATGAGATTGATGAGGAAGTTCGTTCATTATTAAATGAGGCACGAAACAAAGCTGCTGAAATTATCCAATCAAATCGTGAAACCCACAAACTGATTGCAGAAGCATTGTTGAAATACGAAACATTGGATAGTACACAGATTAAATCTCTTTACGAAACAGGAAAAATGCCTGAAACCGTAGAAGAGGAATCCCATGCACTATCTTATGATGAAGTGAAATCAAAAATGAGTGAAGAAAAATAAATTTAGAGAGGTTTAACCTCTCTTTTTATGTTCTAATGTGATGGCTACCGAGCGGATGCATTGATAGTTGACCCTCATCGTACAGGCTTAGATGATAAGCTGTTGGATACCATCCTGACCTATGTTCCAGACAAAATGGTCTATGTATCCTGCAATGTTTCGACCTTGG
>CAURRB010000057.1:0-8106 GCA_963527085.1 Streptococcus oralis | reverse complement strand
TCGGCTGATACACTGTTACTAAGACAAGAAGCAAAATAGCCAAGACAAAAATAATAGCAGATAAGAGCAAATCTCGATTTAAGACTTCCACTGCACTTTTATAGTTTGGCTCTAGCAAGGTAGCCTGGTCTATATTGAAAAAATCGCTCCATTTCTGTACAATCCTATCCTTGTCCATCTTTTGTGTAGAAGTTATCGTATAGCGACCATTTAAACTACGAGATGTATCCTTGATATAGGTTTGAAAAGTCATAAGCTGAATAGGTTTGGTTTTTAGAAAGGTCGGAATCGTACCAAGTTTATTGGAAATTTCTTTATTACTGTAAACTCCCTCACCATCTGTGGTAAAATCAAGGGAAGAAAGTCCAAACTCTTGGTAGGGGAAGGTATCTTTATCAAAAACACCAGACTTGATCACCTCATCACCACTGTCTGTTTTGATGATGGAGACTTTGTACTCCTTTGATACATCCTCAAAAAATCGAAGAACAGATTCTGCAGGTTCATTGACATCTTTCAAGTATACATCCAAAGAACTCGCTGTCTTTCCCATTTCCTGAATCCGAACCACTTCTCGTGTGTAGTTTACATTAAAAACAAAAAAAGTAGTACAGAGAAGCAGGAGTAACATACAGAAATTACTGATTTTTTTCATAAAGATACCTCCAATAAAGTTCTCCCTCTCCTAACAGGAGAGGGAAAATTTCACTTAAAATCCATAGAAATATTCTAATCCTGTTGGCGGAATTTTAGTAAGGGAAGCTTGAGCCCAAACCCCGGGAGTTTCACGATCCCTAGAGATTCTACCACCATGTCGGACTGTTGCTGTATGAGATCGAGTAGAATGTAAATAATCAGAATATCCAAAAGTTCCTGTCCAACCTACTCCATAGTTCCATTGACCACCATCTACCCATACTGCCAAAACATTTGTAGTAGCAAGCAAACCACATGCCATTACGGTTGCTACACCAATTTTTACTAATTTTTTCATGATATTTTCCTCACATCTTATATCTTGAACTGTTTCACAGAAACAGATGAATTGATTCATTTGTAAACATCGAAGTCCATTGGACTCACCTTCCTTTCTTTTACTTAATCAAAATTTTATAAGAGCCATCCCCAAGGGAAGAAAATAGCCAGCCATAATATAAATAACAACAGATGATATACTTTTTTATACATTTGGTACCCCCTTAGTACTTCATCATCTTGATTATAAAATACAATATACCTTGTCGTAAAATTTGTTAACCTTTTTCACAAATTTATTTTAGATTTCTTTTTTACTTTTTATTTTACTATGATACAATATTTTTAATCAATTTCTATTTTTTGTTAACTTTTTTCACAAATAAGGAGGAAATCATGCGCTACGATTTTGGAAATGTTTATAAAGAAATCCGTGAGTCAAAGGGGTTAACCCAAGAGGAGGTCTGTGGGGATGTTCTCTCAAGAACCAGCCTATCAAAAATCGAAAGCGGGAAAACAACTCCTAAATATGAAAATATGGAGTTTCTTCTTCGGCAAGTCAATATGACCTTTGAAGAGTTTGACTATATTTGCCATCTCTACCACCCAAGTGAACGATCAACTATCATGCAGACTTTTCTAAAAATGGCTTCTATTAGTGGTACGAGCGACTTAAGTAAATTACTCAAAAAATGCCAACATTATCTAAAAACACATCATGATTTTCCCATCCAGCAGTTGCAAGATATGCTCGAAATCGTTATCTACATCCGTGAAAATGGGATAGAAAAATTGTCAAGTAAGGTTGACAACATTGTAAACAGATTATGGGATAAGATTGAGAAACAAGATACTTGGTATGAGAGTGACCTCAAAGTCCTTAATACCATTCTCTTTGCTTTTCCTATGGAGTATATTCATCAGATTACCGAAAAAATTCTCGAACGACTAGAGGTTTATAAACACTATAGTCCTGTCTTTCAGCTTCGTATGATGTTGCTTCTGAATCTCTCAACTCTTTATCTTTACAATGGTGATAAGTTGCTTTGCAAACAGCTTTGCTACACTCTCTTAGAGGAGGCAAAAGCAAGCAAACAGTACGATACACTTGCGTTTTCCTATATTCGTATCGGCATTTGTGCTAATGATGCTCAGTTGATACAGAATGGACTCTCCTTAGCTAAACTAGTAGAAGATGAACACTTACTAACAGAGCTAGAGCGAGAAGTTAACATCTTTGTAAACAAAAAAGAGCCCTAAAGGACTCTTGTATTCTTAATACCAACCGTTGTTAAGCCAGAAGTTCTTGGCAGCTGTCCATGAACCGTAACGTCCTGCAACGTAGGCATCTGCTACACGTTCTTGGTTTTCAGCTGAGTAGTCACCGTTCAAGTATGAATCTGTCAATTGGTAACGTCCGATGTAACGTCCGTTTGTAGCTGTGTAGCTACCACCTGATTCTTTTTGAGCGATCCATTCTTTGGCTTCTGCTTCAGAACCACTTACAGTAGAAGCTGCTGCAGTGTTGCTTTCTGCTGCTGGAGTTGCAGGTGCAGCTGGGGCTTCATAAGTTGTTGTTGCTGCTGGAGCTTCTTCAACTGTTTCTGTAGCTACTGGAGCTGTTTCTTCCGTTGTTGCTGCTGGAGCTGCAGTAGAAGCTGTTCCTTCAATAACCAAAACTTGGTCAACATAGATAAGATGAATATCTTTGATGTTGTTTTTTGCCGCCAATTTTTCAACAGTTGTGTTGTACTTCTCAGCGATTTCTGAAAGAGTATCACCTGATTTAACTGTGTAAGTTACAGTTTCTTGGGCAGATGCAAGTGATGGAGCAAAGAAAGCAAGCAAAGCTGCTACTCCTGCGATAGTTGTTTTAATTTTTTTAGTTGTTAATGACATATCTAAAAATTCTCCTTTTTATCTATGATACTATTCTACTCCTCGAATGTTACCGTTGTTTAACGGTTTTATGTAGAAATATTACAAAAATGTTTTATATTTACCGTTTTATGGAGGTTTTTGTCACAAAAGACCTTATTTTATACTATCTTTAATCATTTTAAGCTTTTGATAAGGGAAATAAGCGCAGAGGTCCATTCTTTGATATAATAGATATAAGAATCTTTGTAAGGGGAAACAGATGCACTCACTTCGTTTTCAATCTGTCTTTGATATTATCGGACCAGTCATGATTGGCCCGTCAAGTAGCCATACTGCTGGTGCTGTTCGTATCGGGAAAATTGTCTCTTCCATCTTTGATGATACGCCGACAGAAGTCGAATTCCAATTATTTAATTCATTTGCTAAAACCTACCGTGGTCATGGAACCGACCTTGCTCTCGTCGCTGGTATATTAGGTATGGATACGGACGATCCCGATATTCCAAATAGCCTAGAGATTGCCCATAAACGTGGTATCAAGATTGTCTGGACCATTCAGAAAGACAGCAACGCTCCTCACCCTAACACCACTAAAATTACTGTGAAGAATGAACACAAGTCCATTAGTGTGACAGGAATTTCCATTGGTGGGGGAAATATCCAAGTTACGGAGCTTAACGGCTTTGCTGTCTCTCTCAACATGAATACACCGACTATCATCATCGTGCATCAGGATGTTCCGGGTATGATTGCCCATGTTACAGAAGCCCTCTCTCGTTTCGATATCAACATCGCTCAGATGAATGTGACTCGAGAAAAAGCTGGAGAAAAAGCCATTATGATTATCGAAGTCGATAGTCGAAGTTGCGAAGAGGCGATTAAAGAAATTCGAAAAATCCCTCATCTCCACAATGTCAATTTCTTTAAGTAGGAGGAAACATGTTTTATTCTATCAAAGAATTGGTTGAGCAAGCAGATCTAGACTTCCAAGGAAATGTCGCAGAACTCATGATTGCGACAGAATATCAACTAACTGGTCGAGAACGGCCAGAAGTTCTCCTCCTCATGGAACGCAATCTAGAAGTCATGAAAGCCTCTGTCGAGCTCGGCCTCAGTGAAAACAAATCTCGTAGTGGCTTAACGGGTGGAGACGCGGCCAAACTAGACCGCCATCTCAAAAGTGGCAAGGCCTTGTCGGACTTTACCATCCTATCAGCAGCCCGTAATGCCATCGCGGTCAATGAACACAATGCGAAGATGGGCTTGGTCTGCGCCACTCCAACTGCAGGAAGTGCCGGCTGTCTGCCAGCCGTTCTCACTGCTGCTATCCAAAAACTTGACCTTAGCCACGAAGAACAGTTAGATTTCCTCTTTGCTGCTGGTGCCTTTGGACTAGTCATCGCAAACAACGCCTCTATCTCAGGCGCTGAAGGTGGCTGTCAGGCCGAGGTTGGCTCTGCCTCTGCCATGAGTGCCGCAGCCTTGACCTTGGCTGCAGGTGGAACGCCCTATCAAGCTAGCCAAGCCATCGCCTTTGTCATTAAAAATATGCTGGGCCTCATCTGCGACCCCGTCGCTGGTTTGGTTGAAGTTCCCTGTGTTAAGCGCAATGCCATGGGAGCCAGCTTTGCCTTTATCGCAGCAGACATGGCCTTGGCAGGTATCGAGTCTAAGATCCCTGTTGACGAAGTTATCGATGCCATGTACCAAGTCGGATCAAGTCTTCCAACTGCCTTTCGTGAAACGGCCGAGGGTGGACTCGCCGCTACACCTACTGGTCGCCGCCTACAAAAAGAAATCTTCGGAGAATAAGCTTATCTATATCTATTAGGAGAAACTATGTCCTCTATCTCAGCAATCTTTTTTGATCTAGACGGAACCCTGGTTGACAGTTCCCTCGGGATCCACAATGCCTTTACCCATACCTTTAAAGAGCTAGGAGTTCCGAGCCCTGATGCCAAAACCATTCGTGGTTTTATGGGACCACCCCTTGAAAGTAGTTTTGCAACTTGTCTTCCCAAGGAACAAATCTCGGAGGCCGTCCAGATATACCGCTCTTACTACAAGGAAAAAGGGATCCACGAAGCCCAACTCTTCCCCCGAATAACGGAATTACTCCAAGAACTTTCACAAAACTACCCTCTCTACATCACTACAACAAAGAATACTCCTACTGCTCATGATATGACTAAAAATCTGGGAATCCATCATTTCTTTGATGGCATTTACGGCTCTAGTCCGGAAACGCCACACAAGGCGGATGTCATCCGTTTTGCCTTGCAAACGCATCAACTCCCTGCAGACCAAGTCCTTATCATCGGAGATACCAAGTTTGATATGATTGGAGCCCAAGAAACTAGCATCAAAAAGTTCGCTGTTACTTGGGGATTTGGAGAAGAGGCTGATTTACTCAGCTATCAGCCTGACTGGATTGCCCGTACCATTGACGATATCATTAAGCAACTATAAATAATACAATATACAAAAATACTCCTAACACTAGTGAACTAGGTTGAGGAGTATTTTTTATATGTTGTTACTATCAGAAGGAATCAACTCCATGCTTAAGCAGTAATTTGATCCTGTTCTTCAGTATCTGCATCTTCATCCTTCTTACTTGGCCAAGCAAGCATCACAATAAGGGCAATCGGTCCAACGATAGGAACCAAAGCAATGAAGATAAAGGCCCAGTGGAAACCAGCGTCTCGTAAGCGACGAACAGTTACGGCGATAGAAGGCAACATGAGAATAGCCGCTAAAAAGAAGTAAAAACCACTCATAGCTTGTAAACTACGGAGTGCCTCCAAGTTATATGGGCGAGTTGACACTGCATCATGATATTTCATGTAAGCAGGAAGACAGATTAATAAGTTTGTAAAATAAATCCACCAGTACTCCGAACGAGTTGAACGACCAGTAAAGTTTACATAACCCTTCCAAAAGTTCTTATAAGCATTAAACATACAATAATCTCCTTTATTTTTTCTTCATAGAGTCTACCATAAAGTAGAATGATTGACAAGCCCTGAAGGGATTATTTGCTGCGAAACGACTCAGCCGTTTTTAAATAAAGTAAAAATATCTTAATATTTTCGTACCATTTCTTCAAATCGAGAGTCTTCAGTGTTCTCTTTATTTGTTTCACTATTCTCTATCACTTTTTCTACAAATCGTTGACTTGGCATAGCGAGCATAACGAGCAGTGTTACTGCACCTAAAGGAACAAATACAATAAAGATATAGGCCCAATGGATACCTACATCTCGTAAGCGACGTACTATCAGTGCTAGTAGAGGAACAAACTCTACTATAAACAAAATAATACACATACTGAAGACCGCAATATTCCTGATGGCTTTATCAGATTCTACTCCAGTAAAAAGTGAGTAGTAGGCGGGCAAGAAAATCACCATATTTAGTAGCCAAACCCACCAAAATTCTGGACGTGTGGAACGACCAGAAAAATTTGCATAGCCTTTGAAAAAACTCCTAATAGCACTCAGCATACAAAAAATCTCCTT
Source organism: Streptococcus oralis (assembly GCA_963527085.1). Lineage (GTDB taxonomy): Bacteria > Bacillota > Bacilli > Lactobacillales > Streptococcaceae > Streptococcus > Streptococcus oralis_CV. The sequence continues at coordinate 1,729 of CAURRB010000057.1, read as the reverse complement.
TTGATTTTAATACTTATTTCGCAAAGTTATGTTACCAGCTTAAAAAAGAGGTAGTTTTTAGATTGTCTGAAATCACTCTCCTGATAGATCACATAACATCGTCCCTTGAATAGTTGCGCTTAATAAACCTTTGAAAGATCCGATGTTCTCTACTCTCTATTTATAAAAACCAGCTTTCTGATTCTCTCAGAAAACTGGCGATAGTTGTTTCATTATGAAGGTAGTTGGACACTCTTACTCAGCATGAGTTGTCTCATTCGCAAAGGAAATAATCGCTTCTTTGAGCTCATCTCCGCTGAGTGAACGGAACTCTTCAATCTTTTGATCGATGGCTTCTAGCGGCATGACATTTACCTTACCAACGAAAATCTTGTCCATGACTTGGTTATCAACCAATTCGGTCGAAACCAAGAGTTCTTCATAGAGTTTTTCCCCTGGGCGGATACCGACTTCAACGATTGGAATTTCACTTTCTGTGTGCCCGCTTAGAAGGACCATTTTCTTAGCCAAGTCATAGATCTTGACCGGTTTGCCCATGTCAAGGATAAAGACTTCTCCGTCCTTGGCATAAGCCCCAGCATGGATTACTAGACGACTGGCCTCTGGAATGGTCATGAAGTAACGTGTCATACGGAAGTCTGTCACCGTTACAGGGCCGCCTTCAGCAATCTGACGTTCAAAGACAGGAATCACACTACCACGACTACCGAGAACATTCCCAAAACGAACTGCACAGTAGGTTGATTTGCTACGTTGGTTAAAGCCAGTGACAATCAATTCTGCCACGCGCTTAGTCGCACCCATAACATTCGGTGGATTGACCGCCTTGTCAGTCGAAATCATGACCATCTTAGGTACTTTGGCTTCATCAACAGCCTTGGCAACATTGTAGGTACCGAGGATATTGTTCTTGAAGGCTTCTTTTGGATTGCGCTCCATCATCGGAACGTGTTTGTGGGCTGCAGCATGATAGACGATGGCTGGTTTGTACTGCTCAAACACCTGCAAGAGACGGTCATAGTCCTGAATATCTGCAATAACAGGAACATAATCAATCCCTTGGAATGTACGGATCAATTCATGATAAACGAGATAGATTGAGTTTTCACCATGTCCAAGCAAAACGATACGCTCGGGATTGAAGCGGCTAACCTGACGACAAATCTCCGAACCAATCGAACCACCTGCCCCTGTCACCAAGATGGTCTTGCCTGTAATCTCAGTACCCAGACGCGATTCGTCAAGACGAATTTCCTGACGGCCCAGAAGGTCTGTGATATCAATTTTCTGGAAACCACTGCCTGGTTGATGGAGTCCTTGAACGACTGTCTCAACCTTAGGCATCTTGTAACATTTGACGCCTAGCTTATTACACATCTGCAAGATGCGTTCGTACTCTGATGGGTCAAGTGAAGGGATCGCCACGATAACACGCTCGATTTGGTGACGTTTAGCCAATTCAGGGAGATTATCATAAGAGCCCAATACTGGGATTCCACCAAGTTTTTGTCCCTTTTTCTTTTCATCATTATCCAATATCCCCACTAGCTCAAGGTCGCTAGTTGGATGTTGGTAGCTGTTCATAAAGAGGGCACCACCATCACCAGCACCGATCAAGAAGGTCCGACGATGCTCACCGTCACCACTACCTTGCTTGCGCTTAGAATAAATCAGCTGCCAAGTGATACGAGGAAGCAAGATGAGGAAGGTACTCAACAAAATGAAGAGT
>CAURRB010000056.1:0-9831 GCA_963527085.1 Streptococcus oralis | reverse complement strand
AGCAATCACTGGCGCTGTTTCTGGTGATACCTATGTCAAATTGGACCACGGTATCCTGACAGTTAATCAAATTGATATGTTCTTGAAAGCTATGCCATTTGAATTGACATACGCTGACGACAACAACCAATTCCTCTACTACAACAACGCTCACCAAGATCCAGACACCATGTTTGCTAAACGTGTACCACCTCAATCAGGTAGCCGTATGTCGACTGTTCATGGTTCTCTTCCACCAGCACGTATGAAGAATGTAGAGTGGGTTATCGGAACACTTCGCAACGGAAACCAAGAATACGTCCGTACGATCGTTCCAGGTTCTCCTGCAGGTGTCATCAACACACACAACTACCAAGCAATGTACTATCCTGATGGATCATACGCTGGTATCAATGAAATCGTCTTTAACTTCCAACCATGGCTTGACTGGTACCTAAGAGAAACGGGTCAACGTTTGGTGGGTGGTAGCGGACCTTTTGCTCCTGCTGCCGGAGGTCATGGAGACGCAGATGCTACTTCTGGTGCTTCTGATACTCCTGATGGTGGAGGTCATGGAGGCGGCGCTGACGCTACTTCTGGTGCGAGCAACTAAGAAACCAAAAAAGGAGCCAAATGGCTCCTTCTTTTTTATTGAAAAAGAAAAGGGGCTTGTAAATCATCTACAACCCCTTTTCATTTTATGAGTTAGGATCATCTAGACTACGGCCGTGCAAACCTTTTTCACGTTGTACTTGGCGTAATTTTTCTGGTGTAACGTCATTTCCTTCCTCGTCCACAATTTTAATTCCTTCAATGTGGTGACGAACAGAACGACGATAGCCTTCGATGTACTCCTCACGAAGTTTAGCTTGTTCCACTTTTTCAGCAGAAGTTAAGCCTTCTGTTTTTTTCTTTTTGGCAAGCTCATTGATACGAGCGATTTTTTTCGGATCCATTTCCTCTCCTTTGTGATAAGATACAGTCCGTTTGACTGAGTTTATTTAGTATTGATTTGGTTAAAACGAGCGAGCTTAGCTGCTTTCTTGGTTAATTGCGACAAGATTGCCAAACGATTTTGTCGAACAGTCTGATCTTCAGCCATTACCATGGTATTTTCAAAGAAAGCATCAATAACTGGGCTAAGCGCAAAGAGTTGTTCTAATTGCTGACTTGCAGTCCCTGACAAAACAAGTGATTCTACGGCTTCTGCCAAGGCTTTCTCTTCTTCATTCTCAAAGAGAGCAGGATCAACAGTATCAGTTCCTTCGGCTTTTTCAGCCAAGTTGAAAGCACGTGAGAGGGATTCGACAGATGGTTTGAAGTCTTCTTTCTTGCTTGCTTCCACAAGAGCACTTGCTGCTTCTAGCATATCCGCCACAACAAAGTTTGAACTTGCAAGAACTGCTTCCTTGATATCTTTTGGAGTAGAACCCATCATCTTATCAACACGAGCCTTGATAAAGTCCATAACCTCTGCTTTATTTTCATAAGTCAAGCTGTCAAATTTCAAGCTGTAAAGGCTATCGATCAGCTCATCCATAGCAATATGCCAACCAAAGGCATCCAAGATACGAACAACACCTTGCGTCGCACGACGAAGGGCATAAGGGTCGTTAGAACCTGATGGAATCAAACCTACTGAGAAGAAACTCAAAATTGTATCCAATTTGTCTGCAATGGCTAGAATGGCTCCGACCTTGCTCTCTGGAAGTTCTCCTTCGGCTGATATCGGCATGTAGTGTTCACGAATAGCAGCTGCAACTACTGGAGTTTCTCCAGCAAGAAGAGAATATTTCTCTCCCATAATTCCTTGGAGTTCGTCAAATTCACCAACCATACCCGTCAACAAGTCAAACTTGTAAATGGCTGCTGCACGCGCTAGGTCAACTGTTTCATCCACTGACAAACCAGCTTTTTCTGCCAAGAGAATGGCAATCTGCCCCGTACGAATCATGTGTTCACGAAGGGAACCAATCTTTTCGTGGAAGGTGACATTGTTTAATTTTTCGACAAGGTCAGAAATCACCAATTTTTGGTCTTCACGCCAGAAGAATTCTCCGTCTTCCAAACGCGCAACTAAAACTTTTTCATTTCCCTTGATGACATTTCCCAAATGCTCTGCGTTTCCGTTACGAACTGAAATGAAGTTTGGTAAGAGTTTACCGTCTTGATCACGAACAACAAAGTAACGTTGGTGTTCTTTCATCGAAGTCACCAAAACTTCTTCTGGAACTTCAAGGTATTTGGCATCAAAACTTCCCATGAAGGCAGTTGGGTATTCAACCAAGTTCAAGACTTCATTGAGCAAATCAGCATCAATTTCGATACGTACACCATGCTCAGCTTCGATGGCCTTTATTTGGTCAACAATCATTTGCTCACGTTCACGTGGATCTGCGATTACAAACTGAGCACGAAGGTCTTCTTCATAGCTCAATGCTGACTGAATCTTAGTTTCTTGTCCTAAGAAACGATGACCACGGCTTACACGACCGCCCTTGATATCAAGGAAATCCAAGTCAAACTCTTGCTCGTCCAAGAGAACTGTCAAAGTGTGTACAGGGCGGATGTATTCAAAGGTGTTGTTAGCCCAGTGCATGCTGACAGGGAATGTCAGTGACTTCAAGACGCCTACTACACCTGGAACAATGGCTTCAACTGGTTGCCCCTCTTCTTCCTTGGTAACATAGACATATTCTTCACCCTTGATTTCACGGAATTCAATATCTTCAACTGTCAAGCCTTTTCCACGGACAAATCCTTGAGCTGCTTTGGTGAAGTTTCCATCACTATCCAAGGCGATTTTCTTTGCTGGACCCTTGAAATCTTCTGTCAAATCAGACTGTTTGTCTGCAAGTCCAGTCACACGAACAGCCAAACGACGTGGTGTGGAGAAGGTTTGAATAGCTTCAAAAGACAGGCGGTTTTCCTTGAGGAAGGCTGCCATTTTTTCACCTAGTTGTTTTTCACTTGGAGTTACTACGTAGGCTGGTAACTCTTCAAGACCGAGTTCTACTAATAAGTTTTTTGTCATGTTTTTTCCTTTACATTTTCTTCAATCTTTTTTGATATGCACCTTAGGTACTGGGGACGTCGCTAACTAACTTTTGTGAGTCTGTGAGGAAATCTTATACCAAATAAACCAAGATTTCCAACAGTCTCATCAAAGTGGATTTAGCTGACTGATTTTTGAACCCAAGGTTTCAAAAATCCCCACATAACAGTACGGCGGTGCATATCCCTCTAGCAAGTCTTCAACTTGCCTTTAACGATTTTAGAGCACAGTATTACTTACTATTCTGCGTCTTCTGCTAGGAGTTTAGCTCTTGTTTCTTCATCTAAAAGTGGGTAGCCTAGGCGTTTGCGTTCTGCAACAAAGGTTTTGGCTACGACACGGGCCAAGTTACGGATACGGGCGATATAGCCTGCGCGCTCTGTTACAGATACGGCACCACGCGCATCAAGCAGGTTAAAGGTGTGTGAACATTTGAGAACATAGTCATAGGCAGGGTGAACCAAGCCCTCTTCCAAGGCACGACCAGCTTCTTTTTCGAACTTATCAAAGTTTTCCAGCAACATTTCTTGGTCAGAAATTTCAAATGAATATTTTGAGTGCTCGTACTCAGGCTGGATAAAGATTTCTCCGTATTTTACACCATCAGCCCACTCGATATCATAGACAGAGTCCACTTCTTGGATGTAAGAAGCCAAACGCTCCAAACCATAGGTAACTTCCGCAGTCACAGGGCCAGTTGGCAATCCACCGACTTGTTGGAAATAAGTAAACTGAGTGATTTCCATCCCATCAAGCCAAACTTCCCAACCAAGACCAGCTGAACCAGTTGATGGGTTTTCCCAGTTGTCCTCAACGAAACGAATATCGTGCTCCAAAGGATTGATGCCCAATTTTTCCAAAGACTCAAGATAAAGCTCTTGGATATTTGATGGAGAAGGCTTCATGACCACTTGGAATTGGTGGTGTTGGTAGAGACGGTTAGGATTTTCCCCATAACGACCGTCAGCAGGACGGCGTGATGGCTCTACATAAGCCGCATTCCATGGCTCAGGCCCAATAGCACGAAGGAAGGTGTAAGGACTCATTGTACCTGCACCTTTTTCATTGTCATAAGCCTGCATAAGCATACAACCTTGGTCATTCCAAAATTGTTGCAAAGTCAAAATAATTTCTTGAAATGTTAATTTCTTAGACATTGTTTACTCCTTTAATTTATATTATCTTTTTAGCTTTATTCATCAAGCAACCAAGAAAAAGCTGGGTCCTGAAAAATATGACGTTTGGGAACAGTTTGTAAATTCTGATCGCATTCGTCTATTGTACCTAGTTTCAAAGCACAGACTTCTGGTATATTTTCTTGAGCAGTGAAAATTTGACTATGACAGTTCTGACAGTAATAGCGTTGTTTTCCTGGAGATGAACTATAGGTAACCAACTGTTCTTTTCCATGCAATACTAGATTTTTACTGCTAACTTTGGCATTCACTGTATAGGCAGACGCAGTTGCTTTCCGACAGAATGAGCAGTGGCAAAAAACTAATTCCGACAATTCCTCATCTAAAGTGTAGGTTACTGCTTTGCATAAACAAGATCCTTTAAGCATTATGCTCCTTTCTACTTAGGCATTAGAGGAAATTCAAAAAGAACCGAATTTCAACACCCAAGCCTTGCGACTAGGGGCGTCTGAAACGCGGTTCCACCCTAATTTATTACTTCATTGTTTTTAAAAATACGACAGAAAGTGCCAGTTTCTTACCTTGTCCTACTTGGCTCCCACTATCCCAAGCTCGCTTGAAGAACGCCATAAGACTTTCTTTCCTAGCTAGTATTATAGCAGATTTTCTAGCTAGTGTAAACCAAAAATGAGTCTGAAAACAAAGTTCCAGACTCATTTATTAGTAAAGCTTCAGAAACTCCTGTTTAAGGATGTCTTTTCGCTTTTGGTTTTTTGCCATGTAAATTTCTCTTGGCTTGTTTCAATGCTGTAATGGCATCTTTGACATCTTCTTGGCTCGCTCCTGGATCATTCATGAGTTCCTGAGCTTCTTTAAAGGCTAGAAGATAAGCAGCTTTTTCTTTCTTATCTGCGTAGATAAATCTCGCATTTTTTTCTTGGAAAAGACGTTCATCTTTGACCAGTTTCTTCAGACTAGAGAAGTCAGTAGCTTTGCCATTTAGTTTGCTTTTAGCTGTTGCTAGGGCAATGAGAGATTGGTCAATTTGATCCTGTTTGACTTTAGGATCTACAGCTAGTAAGGCAATTTCTTGGAAGGCACGATCATAAGCTCGACGTACTTTTTCCTTGGCATTCGCATATCGTCCAGTTTTAGTCGTTGCATAGTAAGCTTTCATAGCTTCTTTCAAGGCTGTAACGTTCGAATCTTTTCCATCCAAAGCTTTACCAGCAGCTTCAAGACTAGCGAGAACGCCATCAATCAATTCTTGTTTCAACTTGCTTGACAAGGCTGACTGCGCAACTTGGAAAGCTTGGTCATAAGTTTTTCTCTTATCTGCACTACTATTAAAGTAGCGAGACGTTTCTACCAGTTCTTTTTGTTGATTTACCGCAGCAATCAAGGCCAACTTAGACACAACAGATAGACGCAAAGCATTATTTCGACCTGGCTGAACGAGCAAGGAAACGAGATCTTCAAGGAGTTCATATCCAGTTGGCAAGGTGACTTGTACAGTATAACGACCTGTAGCAACTTTCTTACCAAAGGCGTATTGACCGTATTTTTCAGCAGGAAGAGTGATACTTGTCCCATCTTCTCCTTTCAGAACCACTGTAGCCGTCTTTGGAACTGCTTGATTGAAGGAAACAGACACAGGTGCATATTCTAAGAGATTTGCTAGGAAGGTAATGGTTTGGAAACTATTTTCTTCCGTCAAGTCAAACTCTTGGGACAAGGCACTGATAAATTTCAATTCTGTTCGGTCATAACTGAAAATTTCTGCTGTATAATGACCAAACTGTAAGAAATGAATCGCTTTTGTCTTGTCAACATCAACATATTGTCCCTTGCTATTTTTGATTCGATAGACGTAGAGGGTATCGATATCCTGGTTTGTTTTTGCATCCTTCAAGTCAATTTTCACTCGACCACTATTTTGATCGCGGACAAGTTCAGCAAGTGAGATATAGTCTACATTTCCTGCATAGTCCTCAACAAGATAGTAAATATTAGCCTTGTCAACATCCTTAGGAAGTGTATAACTACCATCAGCATTGGCTTTGATCAGATGGGTGTTTTCAAGCGCACGAGTTCCAGACTGGTCTTTCCCAGTTAGAACCATGGTCCCTTTCTGGTCAAATGGTGTGATATAGAAGACTTTTTCTGAAAGGATACCACCTTGACCGACATCTTTTGGTTTTCGAGCTACGAATTCTTGATTTCCATCTTTAAAGCGAATATAACCACTTGTGATGACAGGTTTTTGAGTATCAATTTGAATTTTGAAGGTCGTGTATTGTTCTTTGGCTCCTGGAACGTCTGGTGTATAACTGATAACATAGTCATATAAACCATCCGCAACGGTATTGCCATTAAAATCCTGACCTCTCCAAGCAGTATTATCTAGAATATAACTCTTCAGATTTCTACTGTCACCATCAAAATAATTTTTACGAAGATCCTTTGCATCACCCTCCCAAATAGGATGTTCATGCTTGGTATCCGTAGCCGCATAAACTGTAGCCCGAAGATTTACAAGATTTCTCAAAGCAACCGTTTTATATTCAACTAGGTCTTTGTTTCCATCATCGTTTGGAGAAATAGCAATACGGACATTCCCTTTTTCGTCTAACTGAAGAACATGCTTACCTTCAGCATTTTGTTCGATTCCAAGAACGGTAATTCGGCGTCCTTGGCGTTGACCTTTGGAAACTAGAAGGTCATTTTGCAAGGTGGCTAGATAGGTGGCATCATTAGAGTAGTTAACGGCAGGATTTTCCTTGTCTACTTCCGTGTAAAATCCATTTTTCCCTTCTCGGACAAGATTGTAAATTGGTTTTTCGACAGCAGGGAGATTTTGGAATTCTCCTCGGAAGCCCATAAATGCAAGACTCACAATATCCCCATCATCTGCTGGATCTACAAATCTAACAAAACCTTCAAGGAAATAGCCATTTGGCATTTGTTTGCTGAGTTCAGCAGCAAATTTTCGAGCATCCACTTTAACAGTGACTGTTTGACTGCTGTGGGCTTTGACTGTCACTTCAGGCCAGACTGTCTCCGTTAGTTTTCGAGGTCGAAGGGTGAATTTTCCATCTTGGACTTCGTCTGTATTGGTATTCACTACCATCTTGAGAGTACGGTCAGTATCTGAAATGTTGTGTACAGTAACCTTGAAAGTAAATTGATCTCCAACATTTCCTAAAGTCACGCTTGGATAACCATTTTCACCTGTTACATAGAGGTCGGTTGAAACTGCAGCAGCTGTATCCACAATACCAGAACCTTGCTGACGAGGAGAGGTATAAGTGCCTGTGTCCTTATTAACATGTGGTTTTGCAGTTGACATGATCAAGGCCTTGACAGTCTCTGATACTTGCTCAGGAGTCAATTCTGAATGGTGTTTTTGAAGGTATTCCTTAACCAGAACTGCAACACCCGTAACGTGAGGAGCCGCCATACTGGTTCCGCTGATACTACCGTAGGTATTGTCATTAAAGGATGAGTAAATATTGCCGCCAGGAGCTGTCACGTCTGGTTTCAATTGTCCATCGGTAGTCACTCCCCAACTTGAAAAGTCAGATAGCTGATTGGCTACATCAGAAGGACGATTATCCATCTTACCATTAAAAACAATCTTGTAGTTTCCTGATTTTAAGGCTTCACCATACTGTTTAGAAATAAATACAGAAGGAATTTTCTTTGCTTCATCATCAATAGACATATTGATGTTTGCACCTTCTACATTATTGTAGATCAAAGCACCAACTGCACCGTGTTTTCGTGCATTTTTGATCTTCTCTGAAAAATTCATAGCTCCACGCTGAATGAGGGCAAGTTTCCCAGTTAAATCCAACTTCGCAAAGTCTTCTTCACGACCTAACCCTGCTTCGACGTATTCGTACTCTTTTCCTTTTTCAAAGTCCTTATCTTCTTCAGGTTGACTATAATCAAATTTTCCGTTATGAAGGCCGGCATTTCCCTCTAGACCTTTAACTTCAAAAACCGCTGTTGTCAATGTTTTGTTGTTGACAGAAGCAACTGAAATTGAGTCTTCAACAGTGGATGGATTTCCAACCAAGCCATAGTCTGGGTTTTCGGCTAGTGGTTTTGAATAACCATTTCCGAATGTATTGCTATTTCCTGCTGAGATAAGAACAGATACTCCCTTGGCACGAGCCCGTTTGATGGCATCCACGATATCGGAACCAGCATCCACCATAGAACCAGTGCTAGATCCCAAACTCATATTAATGGCATCTGCTCCTAAGGCAACTGCATCATCAATCGCCTTTACATAAAGGGCTGAACTGGTCGTTTTTTGGCGATCTGAAAAGACACGCATAAACATGACTTGGGCTTCTGGCGCCACACCATAGACCTTTTCACCATTTGGTGCTTCTTTATCAGGGTTTCCAGCCGCAATCCCTGTTACGTGCATCCCATGAGAAGTTCTTTCTGCTTCTTTGATCTTATCCGTTCCGTCAAAGTAGTCATAGGCATAGACAACCTTATCGCTATACCATTTACCGTAATCGATTCCAGCAGCCTTTTTAGCTGCTTCGATGGCTTCCTTGTTTTTAAATTTTGCTTTTGACGGGTCTGAAATTCGAAGAACCTCATGATTCAAATCAAGCCCAGAGTCAATAATGGCAACAACGGTCCCCGTCCCCTTGTAACCAGCCTTCCAAGTTTTTGGTACTGTGATGATATCATTGCTTGAAAGACTATTGGGTTTTGCAGACTCAGCTTTTTCTTGTTCTTTTTCAGTAGTTGCCGTTTCTCCAGTAGTTTTAGGAGCTGTCGTTGCTTGAGCCTCTTTTTTCTCCAACTCAGAAGCCTTCTCTGTGGCAGGCGCCGGACTGGTAGCGACTGTTGTTTCTTTTTGGACGACACCTTGATTTTCTTCTTTTGCAACTGCGCTATCTTTTCCTGATTCTTGGGCTTCAGCAGTTTTATCAACCGAAGCTTCTACCTTAGCATCTTGTTTACTAGCATCCTCTTTGGAAGTTTCAGCTTCTTGTTTCTCTCCAACTACTGGAGCTATCCCATTATTATTGGTTTGGTCAGTCGCAGAGTTTGAGTGTTTATCGTCTTTTAGCTCTGTCTTAATTTCCTGAGTTTGAGCTTGATTTTCACCTGTACTCTGCTCATTGGCACTGACTTGACTTGCTCCAAAAACCAAAGCAGTTCCCAATAAAACTGAAGCAAGACCAAATTTGTATTTCCGTAATGAAAAACGTTGTCGTCTATTCATACATAATCTCCTTTTTCTTTAAAGTATACCTATTATAACGCAAATAATCATAAATTTTCATAAAAATCTGAATTGTCACAAAAATGTAATATTTACGTATATATTTTGCTTATTTAATTTTATCATTCGTGTTATTTGCTCCATCAAACCAATATTTTCTAAATTCGTTCCTATATTTCAATCCATAAAATTATTTTATTATACAAACAATTTAGATTTTTTATACACAAAAAGACTAGGATTTAAAAATCCTAGTCTTTGTTATTTCGGTATAAATAGATTTCACAAACTAAAAATCCATCTCATCCACACGAGGTGCGCCCGAAGTCACTGAAATTGTCTTTAAGATTTCTCGCTCGTCTTTGCTGAGTTCAATTCCAAAACAGTCAAGATTGCTCTGGATG
>CAURRB010000055.1:0-9868 GCA_963527085.1 Streptococcus oralis | reverse complement strand
CACCGATAGAGTAGCCTGGGAAATCCATGCTGACAAGGTCGTGAGCTGACTGACGGCGAAGGTCTTCAAATCCTGCCCCCTGTACAATTCCAAACAAACCTTGATCATGTGGGCGACGGTGAGCCTTTAAGCCACGTTCAGCCCAACGGCTAGTACGTTCGATGGATTTCTTAACGTAGTCGTATGGTTGGTAAAACTGAGGACATTCATCAAAAGACATCATGATGTCTGAGCCTAGATTATTCTGAATGGAGATAGCTTTTTCTGGCGATAGGAACATCTTGGAACCATTGAGATGGTTTTTAAAGGTTACGCCTTCTTCGGTGATATTTCGGCTATCTGCTAGGGAATAAACCTGGAAACCACCACTATCCGTCAAGATTGGTTGGTCCCAATTCATGAACTTGTGGAGACCACCTGCGCGTGCGATGAGTTCATCTCCAGGACGAAGCCACAGATGATAGGTATTAGAGAGGATAATCCCTGATCCCATCTCCTTCAACTCCTCTGGTGACTGGGTCTTGACAGTAGCTTGGGTCCCAACTGGCATAAACATAGGCGTCGGGAAGGTGCCGTGTGGAGTGATGATTTCTCCCAGACGAGCTCCTGTGTGTTTTTCTTTCTTAATCAAACGGTATTTGATTGGTGAATCTGACATTTTTTACCTCCGAAGCTGGGAAAAACAGTCCCAGTTCATACTTTGCGCCCAAAGGCATACTGTATGATTTTATCAAAAAAACCAGGAACTGTCACGAACTATGGTATAATGAAAGAATGAAATACCCAAAAATTGATTTAAAAACCATTCGTCTGCAGACGAGGCAGTTTCAGGCTGAAAATCCCCGCCTCTTTCTCGTCTATCTCTTACCTAGCATACTGGTCATCTTGTCAGGCTTTCTCAACCCCTTGGCTCGTCTCCAAGAAAGTGTTTTAGAGCAATCCTTTTTCAGCATGCTGGCACAAGTGCTCCAAGCCTATCTCTTCCCACTAGTGGTTTCTTTTATGAGCACGATTTTTCTAGCAGGTGCTGCCTTTGCGACACTCCGACTCCTCAAGGATCCTGATACGGAACTCTCAGTAAAATCAAGCCTGGCCCTCTTTGCTGAAGAGCGCTTCTCGCAAACCTTCCTGACCCTCCTCCTCAAACGCTTCTACCTCTTTTTATGGAGCATTCCAAACTTAGTAGGCGTTTATTTTCTCTTTTATAGCAATCTCTTGGCTCGGAGATTTGTCGCCCTACATCCTGAGTTTCCAAAACTAGATCTCTCGTCGCTTGAAACCGAGCAATTCCTTATGACCTTTGGACTCTACTTTTTCGCGAGCCTCATCTTGATGATTGTAGGAAATGCCCTCTATGTCCCGCAACATTATGCCTACTCGCAGGTAGAATTCCTCCTCTGCGACACTCTGGATTTAGGACAGGCTAAATCCGGTCAAATCCTGAAAACCAGTCGCTTTTTGATGAAAGGTTACAAATTCCAACGTTTTGTCCTCGACTTGCAACTACTCCCTTGGTACTTCCTCAACTGGCTCACTTTTGGAATTGCTAGTTTTTCAATCCTTCCCTATATCCAAAACAATCATATCTTCTTTTACAGAGCCCTACTAGCCCGTAAACGTCGAAATGGATAAGAGCATACAAAAACCAGCGTCGCTCAGGACGCTGGTTTTCTTATTTCAAAAGTAACATACTCAGCAGAGTCAAAATAGCAGGCCCACCTTGCTTCAGAAGAATCTTCTTGTCTGCTGTCAGAGAACCGTAGGTCGCTGCACCAAGCACAAATAAAACAAAGATGGTCACAATTTCCAAACTTTGTGAGAAATAAATCCCGTACAAGAGAAAGACACCTATCAAAGCATTATAAATTCCTTGATTTTTAAATAATGAACTCACTGAAGGACGAGCCAGTTCTTCCTTATCTACATTAAAGACTCGACTAGTAGTGTCTGATTGGGTTGCCACACTTTCCAAATAAAAAATGTAAAAATGCTCCAAAGCAACGATAGTTGCTAAAATAATTGTAAAAATAGACATATTCTTCTCCTTAAATTTCTATCTCTTCTAAGCCAGATATCAACTTTTCTAACAAGCGACTGAACTCTTCTCGCTCTCCTTTTGTAAGTACACTCTCCATCTGATTTTTTACGTTTATGTGTTGTTGAGGAGAGTTGGTTATTAGTTGTTCTCTCGCAAAGTCTGTCACTTCCACCAAAACCTCCCTCTGGTTTTCAGGATTCCGACGTCGATTAACCAAACCTTCCTTTTCCAAAATTTTAAAGTGCCGTGTCAAGGCAGCTTGATCAATCTTCAAACGCTCCTGAACCGCTATTTGATTACACGGAGACTGATCGATTAAGAAACATAAGATTTGATAACGAGTCAGACTAATTCCCAATTGGCGTTCAAATAGTTGTGTCATAGACTGATCTGCTAATCGTAGTTGATACAGTAAATCTTGGATTGCTACCATAAATCTTCCCCCTTTAAAGTTGATTCATCAATTATTGGCTTATCAAGTATAATGTGATCCAAAAAATAAATCAAGTAATATGCTTACATTCTCTTGAAATATTACTCACTTCCTCATATTTATCCCTTTTATCCTGAAGGAATGACACAAAAAAAGAAGCGAGAACTCAATCAGTTCCCAACTTCCATTTTAATGATTAGTTCATTGAAACGTGAACGTGGTCATAGTGGTTTTCGGTCACACTACCACGATCCGGCATTGGATTCCACGTGTAGGCTGGTCCATATTTACTATCGTATGGAGCGTAGAAACGTTGTTTCCAGATGATATAGTTGATACCACGGCTAGCCATATTTTTGACTGCATATTCTGCAATTCGATCTCCGAGTGCTGAACTCACTGGAACCATGAAGTCGATGGCCAAACCTTTACCATGGTCCCCACTGTCACCAGGACGGTAACCACTGAAGGATGTGATGCCAAACAAGTTGGCGATTTCTTCCTTAAAGGCAGCAGTTTGTGGTTGAAGACCAGCATTCTCAGACTTAGCTACAGCAAGTCCTGCATAGTCAGGAGCCGCTGGAGCTGAATAAGTTCTTGAAGGAGTTTGGCTTTGCTCTGCTTGATAAGTCGAAGTTGCAGTGTCAGAAGTTGCTGTTGATGCTGCTGTTTCTTCTGCTGCACTTGATCCTGTTGTATCAGCAGGTGTTTCAGTTGTTGGAGCAGCTGCTACTGGTGCTTCTGCTGAAGTTGTTGCTGCCGTTTCTTCAGTAGCTGGAATCGCCACTTGTGGAGCTTCTTCAACTGGGCGAGTTGTTTCTGCTACTGGTGCTTCCGCTGGAGTCGTTTCAGCTGTTTCTTCAGCTACAGGTGTTTCTGTAGATGGTGTCTCTTCAGCAACTGTCCCTGTCTCAGAAACTTCTGAACTTGGCGCTACTTCTGCTGGTTTTTCAGTCTCTGTTGCAGTTGGAGCTTCCTCAATTGGTTGAGAAAGGTCTTCTACTTGAACTGTTTGTTCATCAACTGTCACTTGATTTGTCGTCAAATCAGCTGTCGCAGTCGTCACTTCTTCACTAGCATCTGCTTGAGGAGCTTGGATTTCAACTTCCGTTACCTCTTCTTCCTCATTGACAGTTGTAGTGAGGACAGTATCTGGGAAAATCAAGTCCATATTGGTGATTTTGTTCAAATTAGCAAGAACCGTCACATCTACTCCCAAAGCTTCTGCAATCGTGCTCAGGGTATCACCATACTGAACTGTATAGCTGTTTTTGTTTTCGTTTTTAGTTACGTCATTTTGGATTTGCTCAACGCTACGAGCTGTCCAAGAGATTTCTTGAGCTTTAGCTCCTAATGCGGGAGCAAGAGACAAGGCTACAGTTGAGGCTAAAATAATTCTTTTCTTCATTCGTTCATATTCCTTTCAAATGAGTACCTGTCTATCATAACACAAAAAAAGCAGAAAAAAAGCCCTCTCGGGCCTATTTAACAGAACTGTCTATTCCCTGTAACAAACTCGATTACTTGAAATAGTTTGTTAGGTTTCTGTCATAAAACTGACACAATCTTCTCGTCACTTATCCTCAAAAATATAAGGAATAGCTGCTAACTCTTGAATCCTGTGATTGCCTTCAAAAGAGGACTCTAAAAAGTTGATGCTTTGAAGGCCACTATTCTGGGCAAATTCCACATCCAAAGTCCGGTCTCCTATATAGTAGGTGTTCTCAGGATCCAACTCATACTTGTCTAGCAGATAGGTCGCCGCTTCTGGACTGGGCTTGCGCGCAAAGCCACTCTGACTGGTTAAGATCTCTTTGAAATAGGATTCCAACTCCAAGTCTCTTAAAATAGTAAGCGCATTGTCCCCCTTATGAGTATAGACAAACTGCTGAATCCCTACTTGATCTGCCCAAGCCAACACTTCACGCGCACCTGGCATCAAAACTACCTGGGCATTCTTCTCAGCCAGGCTCTGGGCACGCACCTGATTGAGCACTCTCGCATCCAGCTTTCTCTCTTCTGCCACCTGCCCCAGCAAATCCTGCACAGAGTACCTGAGGATAAACCCTCTCACTTTCTCCTTATCATAAGGAATAGAAAATTGAGCAAAGGTCTCCTCAATTCCTGATAAAATCGCTTCGTAAGAGTCCAATAAAGTCCCGTCTAAATCCCAAATAAAGGCTATTTTTTGCATCTCCTATCCTTTCAAGCTCATATAACGCTGGTAACGGTAACGTAGAAATAACCAACGGAAACCATTATCCAAGAGAGTCCCTGCCCAAATACCAGGCAAGCCCCAACCAAGAACAATCCCCATCAGATAAGCTGTCCCTATACGGATACACCACATCCCAATACTTGTCGCATAAAAGGGGAGGCGAGCATTCCCCAAACCCTGCCAAACTGCAGTATAGATGACTGTCCCTGTCGCCATGGGGGTTCCTAGTAGAGAGAACAGTGCCACCAAAACGCTCGCTTCAACTGCTACAGGATCGGTCGTATAGAGATGAGTCAGTGGTGTCCCTAAGGCATAGATACTGAGAGTTAAGGGCAACATGAGAAGCAGGGAAAGCCAAAAGGTTTGCTTGCTCAAATCATCTACTCTTTCCCAGTTATCCTCTCCAACTGCTCGAGCTACCTGCATGACCGTCGCCGTAGCGACGCCAAAGGCAGGCATATAGTTAAACTGGGTCAAGACTTCTCCGACTGCATTCCCCGCTACTGCCTCCGTCCCAAAAGAAACAACCAAGGCAATGATCACTACATCTCCAGCTCGCATCATGAGACGTTCTCCTGCCGCTGGCAAAGCCAAGGTCAATAGTTCCTTATCTAAACCAAAAGTCGGTTTCTCAAAAGGCAGCTTTAATTGCGACCACAAAATCACAAGACCGACTAAGCGAGACAAGATAGTCCCCCAAGCAACACCAGCTATCCCCATATCAAGGACAAAAATAGCTAGACTTGAAAAAAGAATATTCAAGGCATTGGATAAAAGACTAACATAGAGAGGTAGACGCGGATTATGCGTTGCACGAATCAAGGCACCTAGACTGGTCATCAAGCCCAAGAGAACAATCGATCCGCCTACCAAAGATAGGTAGAGTCCACCACTCTCGGCCACATCCTGCTCAGTTCCCAAGAGCCCTATCATCTCTTGCCCAGCAAAGAGCGATAAGGCGCCTAAAAGTGCACTCAGCAATAGGGTTATCTTGAGAGCCTCTGTCACGTGATAAGCCAACTTGGACTGATCTTTCTGCCCCAAACTTTTTGAAATAACACTGGAAATAGCAGCTCCCAGAGCGATAAAAATCGCCTGGTAAATGGTGATAATATTGCCAGCCACTGAAACACCTGAAATGGCGATTAAGCCCAAGTGAGCGACCAAGTAACTGTCCACCATTCCCATGAGCATCTGCAAAAAGTTTTCACCCATAGCTGGCAATGCAATATTAAGAATGTCTTTATTTTTCTTAAACAATCCTTCCTCCTGATGAAAAGAAACTCAGTTGGTTTCCCAACCGAGTTTACTCCCTCTGTCTTAAAGTCCTAGATAAGCCTCAACCGCTGCTTGCATGTCAGCAGCTGCCACTGTTGTTTTATGACGAACTGGAGCTGTTTCAAGGCCATCAACCGCTGGTGGCACTGCCACTCCTGAAATGTCATGTAATTGAGCCAAGGCTTCAAAGTCAGTCAAGCCTGCTTTTCCTGTTACCGCTTCTACGGCAACCACTGGGAACTTGTATGGACTAGCTGTTGAAGCAATCACTGTCTTAGTCGCATCGCCAGTAGCCGCTTGGTATTTTCTATAAACTGCTGAGGCAACCGCCGTATGTGGATCCTCGATGTAGGCATCTGTTTGATAAACACGTTTAATTTCTGTCGCAGTTTCTTCCTCAGTCGCATATTCAGCTGCAAAGAGTTCCAAAATCGCTGCATCAAAGTCTGTCAATTCATATTGTCCTTGTGTACTCAAGGCATTCATGAGTTCAGCTGTCTTAACCGCATCATTCCCCAAAAGATGGAAAATCAAACGCTCCAAGTTTGAAGATACCAGAATATCCATAGATGGACTAGTTGTCACTTTAAACTCACGTTTCTTGTCGTAAACACGTGTCTTGAAGAAGTCTGTCAAAACATTGTTGTCATTTGAAGCACAGATTAATTTGCCAACTGGAAGACCGATTTGTTTAGCATAAAAGGCAGCCAAAATATTTCCAAAGTTTCCTGTTGGTACTGTGAAGTTGACCTTTTCACCAGCCACAATCTCACCAGACTTGACCAACTGAGCGTAGGCATAAACATAATAAACAATCTGTGGTACCAAACGACCAATGTTCATAGAGTTAGCTGATGAAAATTGCAGTTTATTGGCAGCCAACTTTTCACGAAGAGCTACATCGTTGAACATATGTTTCACATTTGTTTGCGCATCATCAAAGTTTCCATCAATAGCGATAACATGAGTATTGTCGCCAGTCTGAGTAGTCATTTGCAACTCTTGTACCTTGCTGACACCATCTTTTGGATAAAAGACGATAATCTCAGTACCAGGTACATCCGCAAACCCTGCCATAGCAGCTTTTCCAGTATCACCAGATGTCGCTGTCAAAATGACAATCTTGTTCTCCAAACCATGCTTTTTAGCAGCTGTCGTCATAAAGTATGGCAAGATAGACAAGGCCATATCCTTAAAGGCAATCGTTGAACCATGGAACAATTCCAAGTTGTATTGCCCATCCAGTTTCACCAATGGCGCAATAGCTGGAGTATCAAACTTGCTATCGTAGGCATTGTTGATACAGTAGTCCAACTCCTCAGCTGTAAAGTCATCTAAAAATGCTGACAAAACAATCTTAGCAACTTCCTGATAAGAAGCATCTTTTAATTTGTCAAAGTCCAAATCTACCTTTGGATAAGTAACCGGTGTAAACAAACCACCATCCGTCGCCAAACCTTGCAAAATTGCTTGGCTAGCAGTTACTGTATTGTTGGCATCACGCGTTGATTGATAAACTAATGTCATGACTCTCTATCCTTTATCTATAGTCTCTTCCATTATATCATGATTTTTCAGAAAATTCTCCCTTTATAAGAGAAATTATAATCCCAATTCTTTCTTCAAAGGCTCTAAATAAACCATTTCTTGCTTATCTCTTTTCTCCAGCCCCTCCTCAGCAAGGATGAGTAAGTCTTTAGAAAACTCGAGAACCGCAACTTCTTCTTCATCTGTAAGTTTTTTTTTAGAAAATTGTCGCCTCAATGACTTATAATCACGACCAAATGTGGTAAAAAATGGTGCAGATTGCAAGTAAGCTTCTAACTTGTCTAAATTAACCAACAATCCCAAGTGAAAGGCAGCAGAAGCAAAAGTTCTATCTAGAGGTTGCGTACACACACTACGAAATTCAATAGTCCCTCGAGTCGTTAAGTCTTGGTACTGGTAACTACGATGAGTTTGGAAATCTTCCTCCTGAGGATGAATTAACACCTCATCCCCATTAAGGGTAAATACTTGGATTTCAGGTGTAGCCAAATAGTCCCTAGCCTGAATCGGATAAAAATAATAGGTCTGCCCATCACGCTCCGCAGTAAAGATTGCAGAATGATCTAGATAATCAAAAAAATCATTCTCGTCTTTGAAGAGTCTGGCATTGACGCCTACATTTTCAGGATAAATCCCGTGCATAGACTCTTCCCAAAAAATATCCCTTGAAATCTTAGTATCCCAATCTTCCCCTGAAAACTCAGAATTGGCAAATAAAAAGGCTTTTGCAGCTTCAATTTGCGTAAAAGCATTGATAACCCGCAAGTAGTTGGACTTTGAAACGTCCAGTTGAACCTGACTTCCACAGATAAAGGCACCATACTCAGGGAAATGATGTAAATCTGATTTAGTTACATTTCTACTCAAATTCAGATAATCCATCAACATCTGATAGCGGGGATAAGCCACTGGACAATTCTCATTTTTATCCCAGTTGGGATGAATGCCGCAGCCAACAATAGCATGGTTAGCTTCACCCAACTTATTCTGAATCGTAGCCATATAGAAGTTAAAGCGTTCTTCCACCTCTTGGATAGATTCGGCCTTTCCGAATGCAAACTCAATCGTCGTATAAGCAACCTCAAACAAGATCGTATCTTGGCTGACTGGATCAAGCAACTGAATTGGATTCCCAAAATCATCCACTTTTTCGATAGTAAAGCCCAGTACTGATGGTAAATACCGAAAGAGATCCTTAACAACTTCACCATCTGTAGCTTTACCCTCTAAATTTACAATAGGATATTCTAACTCAATCCCAATAAATAAATCTGGGTTCTCTTTTATATTCTTTAAGTAACGTTTCTTTAGTAATTCAACAGACCGAGACATTAATCACCAAACTCTTTCATAATCAAAATAAATTGTGAATAAGTAATATTATACCAAAAATACACTAAAAATGATTAGAATAAGAAGAAAAAGATCATTCATCAGTTATCTGTACTTAAAGAAAAATATCAAAATCTTCACTAAATCAAAAAACAAGGTCCGAAAACCTTGTCTTTCATACTATACCGGCGGCCGGGGTCGAACCGGCACGTCCTTGCGGACACTGGATTTTGAGTCCAGCGCGTCTGCCAATTCCGCCACGCCGGCTCAAGTTTTTAACTGGGGTAGCTGGATTCGAACCAACGCATGAGGGAGTCAAAGTCCCTTGCCTTACCGCTTGGCTATACCCCAATAATATAAAATAGGCGAGTGATGGGGATCGAACCCACGCATGCCAGAGCCACAATCTGGTGTGTTAACCACTTCACCACACCCGCCATAATCATATTAACACGGGCAGTAGGAATTGAACCCACACTGAAGGTTTTGGAGACCTTAGTTCTACCTTTAAACTATGCCCGTAACTAAAGTAATGGAAGGGGAGGGATTCGAACCCCCGAACCCGAAGGAGCGGATTTACAGTCCGCCGCGTTTAGCCTCTTCGCTACCCTTCCAAGTTATAAATAAAATATGGCGCGAGACGGAATCGAACCGCCGACACATGGAGCTTCAATCCATTGCTCTACCAACTGAGCTACCGAGCCAAATTGCGGGAGCAGGATTTGAACCTACGACCTTCGGGTTATGAGCCCGACGAGCTACCGAGCTGCTCCATCCCGCGTTAATATAAAAAGGAGGATGTGGGATTCGAACCCACGCACGCTTTTACACGCCTGACGGTTTTCAAGACCGTTCCCTTCAGCCGGACTTGGGTAATCCTCCAAAATAGTCCGTACGGGATTCGAACCCGTGTTACCGCCGTGAAAAGGCGGTGTCTTAACCCCTTGACCAACGGACCATATTTATAAATGGGCACGAGTGGACTCGAACCACCGACCTCACGCTTATCAGGCGTGCGCTC
>CAURRB010000054.1:0-10154 GCA_963527085.1 Streptococcus oralis | reverse complement strand
ATGGCATTGAACTCTACCGTGATAAGCCAGTGTCTTCATGGGATATTCGAGAAGATGGTCGCATTATCGGTGTGACCGAAGCCCTTGCAGCACAGGACATCTATGAGTTAGGGGAAAAGGTAGATCCCTTTGTCCTAGCTGAAGGGACGAGAATGGGGCATATCCATCTATCGGTGAAGGATAGTCGTGCGGCGAGTCAGTTATATCAAAAGGTGTTAGGGTTAGAAGATAAATTTAGCATTCCTAGTGCTAGTTGGATAGCGGCTGGTCAGTACCATCACCACCTGGCTGTCAACGAATGGGCTGGAAAAGGTCTGGCTCCGCGTGAGCAAGGCTTGCCAGGCTTGGGCTACTACGTCCTTGAGGTCGAAAGCAAGGAAGAACTCTTAGCTATCGTTCAGCAAGCACAGGAGCTAGAAGCTCCGATCAAGTGGTTACATTCGAGTGAAGTGGATCTTGTAGACCCAGACGGGATTGTGACCCGCATTCGATTGGCACGATGAGACGAGGAAAACACATCATATACATAGAAAAAGGCGGACAAGTCCGCCTTTTTTATGGAATGACGAAAGCTTTCTTGTCTTTAGCAATGGTATCGGTCGGGGATATTTTCCCTTTTCTGGGGGTTCATGCTATAATACTAATAAACTTTTCTTTCTCTAGGAAGGCAAATGCCCAAAATCAGCTAGACTGCTGGCAATCGTTGTCACGATGCTTTTAAGAGAAAGTAGGATTCTGTTTGAATATCCGCATTGAGTTTAGGAGACAGGAAATAGATGGACACAAGTGTAAAAAATTTAATCAGTATGGGCCCTCTGGAGGACTATTTTATCTATTATGATCTGAAGAATCAAGTATTCTACAGTGTAAAACAAGGCATGAATTATTCAGCCATTGCAGCTCCTATTGCAATCTATTCCTTCCAACGGTTGTCAAAGTCGCTCAACCAAACCTTTGGAGATGTCTCCTCCCCTTTCAATCTAATCTTCTTTATCTTGATGTCTCTGTTTTTGATTTTCGGGACCATTCTCCTTGCCAAATCTACCCGACGTAACATGAAGACAGATAGATTTAGAAAAGTCCGGCTGACAAAAGCCAATATCAAAACACTTAGGAGAAAATCTAGATGGACAGTCCTAGTTGAGGTTTTTTGTTTTCTCATGATTCTGTTTTCCATCTATCGCTATTTTATCTACTCTGATTTTCAGTTCTTGATTATGTATATGTTAGGGATATTTTCGCTTGTTTATATGATCTATGATTTTCGGATGAAAACGCGCAAACGACTGTTCAAAGAGCTGATGGAGGCATTACAGGACGATAGCCGAGGGAAAGAGGGAGAAATGTAAGATGAGAAAAATCATTTATATAGGCCAAGGAAATCAGCAATCCGTCTACTATAATACAAGGACGAGAGAGGCTTTAGCGACAGAATCTAGTACCTCGTCAGAAACCGACGGTGCCATCAGTTCAAAGAAATCCAAGTGGCCTTGGGTTGTCTTCTTTGCTTTCTTGCTAGTTACTATCATCGGTATTTGGATTCATTCCTTGATAGCACCCTTTAGATTGAGTGAGTGGATGATTCCGATCCATCTAGCCGCAATCCTTTTCGTTTTTATCGGAAGTGTTTATGGATTTGAAAAACTGTTCTACAGTGGGGCTAAGTTGCTTGTCCCAGCAAGTGAAGAACAGTTTAAAGATGCGGTTGAAAGTAGTACTTTTTGGAGGAAGTCACCAGATAAGGAACCAACAGTCGATAAAATCATCTTGTATCTATTTGCTATTCTCGTTCTTCTATTTGTTTTTGTTATTGTTGTGTTCTTTGCCATACCTGGGACCTTCATTCCCTACTATGAACATGAATGGTTTGAGCCGTCCATGTTCATGGTACCCATCGGAGCAACAATCGTCCCAATTAGTGTCGTACTGCTCTTGTTCCAAAACAACCCTATCCGCTGGCTGTTAGCCGTACGAAAATACAAGCAGGGGAAAGTATTATTTAGGGAAGAGAAGAACTAGAAACACGAGAGAAACGCTATTACCATTACCAGTGGTTGGTGATGGTGATGTTTTATCAACAACCTATGATAAAATTGAAGTTTCTGATTATAGTGATTAGTGAAAACTGTGGTGATTTTATATGAGAAAAATAATTTTTATTGGACAGAGCGGTGATAAGGCCGTTTACTATAATACGCGAACAAAAGAGGCTCTTGTAGCAGATAAGAGTGCCTTGTTAAATACAGAAGGGGCTAGGAGATCGAATAGGGGGATTGCTCCTTTAATTGCTATATTCTCTTTGTTAGGTTTACTCGGAGGATTTGTTGCAATACCAATTTTCTCAGGCCTTCGTTATAATAGCGGGATGGTTCCTATTTTTATTCTTTGTCTTTCCTTTATCCTATTTGGATTTATATGGATGATGGAAGTCGCCTTATATAAAGGAGTGAAACGAGTCCAAGGAGCAACAAAGAAAGAGTTTAAAGAAGCAGTTTATTCAAATTTGTTCTGGGAAAATTTTAGTGAGAAAAAAGCGACGTTTGCGAAAATGTTGGCTTTTATGATTGTCATGCTACTAGTTTTTATGACTACTATAGTAATATTTGCTGCTGCAATTCCGGGCACTATTGACTCATTCAATAAGCAAGAGGCATTTGATATACAAATCTTTTTCTCGCCTTTAGCAGGTCTCTTTCCTGCCTTGTTGTACCTTTTCTTATTCCAAAACAACCCTATCCGCTGGTTCTTAGCTGTGCGAAAATATGAACAGGGGAAAGTGATATTTAATGAAGAAATAGAAAAGAGAGGATGATAATGTCACAAGAGAGATATTTGCAGATCAAAAAAGAGCATCAAGTTCGTAAGTTTGTGGGGCTTTTCCTCTTCATTCTTCTCGCTATCCTCGATGTTCTACTGGTATCAAGTCATTCCAATTATGTCCCGCTTATAACGGTGGCTATGGTAACGATTGTGCCTTTTAATCATTTTCTACTTGGTCCTCTTAGGAGACAGAAAAAAGCCATAGAAAAAGAGCATCCAGAATGGAAAATACTCAGTACAAAGGGAGTAAAGGTTCCCTCGGCTGAAGCTAATAAAAGAACTTTTGCTGGCATTGGGATCTTGATGGCCTTGCTGCTGTCTTTTGGGCTATTCTATAAACCTGTGAAACAGCCGAACGTCCAAGTAAACAATCCGCCTAAGGTTGATTCTAAAACGTCTGAAACGTCCAAGCCTTCTGAGTCTGAGTCGTCCAGTTCCTCTAAGACCAAAGAATCTAGTTCCTCAGAGTCGAAATCCTCGACTTCGACTGAACAAAGTTCTAAAACCGAAAGTTCAGGAACAAAGCCGTCAAAAAGCGAATCCAATAATCCTTATTACCAGATTCCAGGACTTACTGACGAACAGGTGAGAGATATCATATCAAAATCTGTGAAAGATTTGAGAGAAAAACAGTCAAAAGAAAACTCCGAAGAGTAGACTCGAGGGATTCGATGTCGTTTCTGAACGAGTTCCTTCTTTGAGATTTTACTCTATAGAATAACAGGAGGAGTTCATATGAATAAAGAAGTGATTGGTTTGATAGTTGGGACAATCGTCATCTTCCTATCTTTTGTATTTGTGTGTGGGACCTTTCTTTTCCTCTATCTTCGGGATCAGAAGTTGGTCCGCCTTGCCAAGTCATCCGTACAGGGAACGGTTATCGGCTATAGCCGTTTTCGTGAGGGGTATCCACCTATCGTCGAATACACGGTGGATGGGATTTCTTATAAGAAAACTTTGCAGTATTTTATGTTCAAAACGGTCACAATTCCGTGGGGGACTTCTAAATTTTTAAAGGACTATACAAGAGAAGATATGCTAGCGCCTTCGATCACTCGCTACAGCAACTCCTTTGTTTCCTTCAAACGCTTGATGCAGACCCATTTCCCCCTTCATTCGGAGCTGACGGTCTGGTATGATCCAGACAAGCCGACCAGGGCCTATGTCGAACGTTACAGCGGAATGGACAAGTTTTACAAGTGGTTTGGTATCGGATTTGGGCTGGCTCTAGTCCTAGTCTATGGGATAGTGATCCTAGCCTTTTTGTCCAAGATATAAGGCATAAAAGTCAGTTGGTTAATGGGAAACTTTATTTCCCATCGAGCTTCAAGGAGGACAGAGTCTCTTTTCCATTTTCATGCTCACCTATCTTTTCTTTATGATACGGAGAAAAGGTTGCCTCCTACAAATACAGACAGGAAGTGAATTTTGACAAAGCCCCTTATTCGAGATATAATGAAGAAAAAGTGACCAAGGATAAATCAATGACAAACTCAAAGTATATAACACGCCTGAAACGTTCAGAGGGCCAGTTGCGTGGGATTCAAAAGATGATTGAAGAAGATCGTGACTGCGCAGATATTGTTACGCAGTTGACAGCAGTGAAATCTAGCGTTGAGCGCGTGATTGAGATGATCATTACTGAAAATCTCACGGGCTGTATCAACCAACCACTAGACGACCCCGAGGCTCAAAAGGAACGCCTAGAAAAGGCCATCCGATACCTGATTAAACGGAAATAAACTAATTTGCTATTGATAAACAATGCAGACAAAGGTATTTAAGTTTGTTCCGACAAAAAAATCATGTCGGACAAACGGATGAGTTCCCCCAAATACCAATGAGCAAACCTCTTTTTAGATACCATCAATGTGCTTCTTTTTTAAAAGCGACGGGCTACGAGCCCTATATCAGCGGGTTGCAGAAATGAAAAAGCCGATTAAGGAACTTAATCGGTTTTTTCATTATTCTACTTGACTGGGCCAAGCATTCATACCACCTTCTACATTGATAACGGTGAGGCCTTGGGCGCTTAGAAATTCACAAGCAGATGCGGAACGGACTCCACCTTGACAGATGACATGGTATTCCTGGTCAGGTTTGAGTTCTTTGTAACCTTGCTCCAAGGTACTTAAAGGCAGATTTTTGGCACCTGGTGCATGTCCTGCTTGGAATTCGTGCACTTCACGTACATCGATGAGATTTAGATTTTCATTTAGGTATTTTTCATAAAAGTCAGCCATGCTGATACTCGTTTCCATATTCGACTCCTTCTGGATTAGACATTTTATATTGTGAATAAGCGTCGTCAAGGTTTTGGACGGTAAAACCTGCCGCTAGAGGATACGCTCTGTGATCTAGCTGCGCAAAACGCTGTGGCAGCTAAGGATATAGGTTTGGTTCTTGTCTGGTTCATCCAAGCTCTCCCCTAGTTCATTTAGGGGTTATGGATGGTAGCGACCTTGGGTCGCCCCCCCTGAAATTCTCCACTTATCCGTACATCTAGGGATTTTTTGCCCTTAGTCAGATCGTCTTTGAGCTGACACCATTGGATATTATCGCTCAGACCTTCGATAAGGTTCAAGGCTGTGTAGCCAATTATTTTATGCTTCTAGATGACCTTGCCTGTCCAAGCGCTCATACCGCCTCGGACATTGATGACATCGTAGCCTTTTTTCTTTAGCTTTTTCGCAGCTAGTTTGCTTCGCACACCAGAATGACAAATGACATAAAGTGTTTCTTTTGTCGCAGGTGTGTAAGAACCGATTTCCGTTAAAGGAACATTTTTGGCATTTTTGATATGACCTCTACGGAATTCCAAAGGCGTCCGAACATCCAGTAGCTGAATTGGTTCTCTGAGTTTAGCTTCTAACTCGCTGGTAGAAATACTGTCAATTTTTGTAAATAAGTGAAACATAGGCACCTCCAAATATACCCTTATGGGGTATATTAAACCATGAAGTCAAGCTTTTGTCAAGCAAGTTGTTTTGACTTGGGAGGGGATTGGTTTTGAGAGTTTAGAAAGCAGGCTATTCTTGACCTTTCAAAGGCTTTTTGATATGATGGGTCCAAATTAAGTGTGAGGTGATAAGATGACCAGTGAATACCAGAAAATGATAGCAGGGGAGCCTTACTGTCCGTCGGATCCTGAATTACGGACCTTGGCGCAGGCTTCTCGCCAAAAACAGGCTGCCTTTAACATGGAAGAAGATCCCTTGAAGGGATCCGAAATCATCAAGACTTGGTTTGGCTCAACTGGGGAAAATCTCTATGTCAATCCACGCCTGGTGGTCGATTATGGAGTCAATATCCATCTAGGGGAAAATTTTTATTCTAATTGGAACTTGACCATGCTGGATGTTTGTCCGATTCGCATCGGGAACAACGCCATGCTTGGTCCCAACTGTCAGTTTTTAACCCCACTCCATCCACTGGATCCGGATGAACGCAATTCAGGGGTTGAATACGGCAAGCCCATCACCATCGGTGACAATTTCTGGGCTGGAGGTGGCGTCATTGTCCTTCCTGGAGTGACACTAGGAAATAATGTCGTTGCTGGAGCAGGAGCCGTGATCACCAAGTCCTTCGGAGACAATGTCGTCCTAGGTGGGAATCCTGCGCGTGTCATCAAGGAAATCCCAGTAAAAGAAAACTAAAAAGAACAGCTTGGGCTGTTCTTTTTATAATCTTTATCTTAGTCTTATAGATTTTTCTTCTTTTTGGCTTTCTTGGTCAAGGAAACATCGCACTGGGAAATCTTGCTTGTCAGGTAGCTTGTCAGTTGGAAGTCGTCTACTTGAGGATTGAGATCGACTTCGTAGACGGTTTGCAAGGATTCACCAGAGTTGCTGGTATCTACTGAGATAAGGTCAGACTCGGTGCAAAATTGATCCAGCGCGACCTGGATAGTATCTAGGCGGTCTTCTTTATTGGGAAGTGTGATGGTTAAGAGTCTACGACGTTGGTGATTGCTCTTGCTCTGTTGTTTTTCCAAAAGGAGCCAAATGCTTAGGATAAAGACCGTGAAGAGTACGGCTAAGAAAAGGTAGCCTGTGCCTGCCGCCAGACCGATGATCATGGCTAGAAAGATAGCAATCAGCTCTCGAGAACCACTCGTGGCAGAACGGAAACGAATGAGACTAAAGGTCCCTGCTACTGCAATCGACGTTCCGAGACTGCCATTGACGAGGAAGATGACCAGCGTCATTAAACAAGGTAAAAGGGTCAAACTGATGACAAATTCCCGTGTGTAAAGAGTCCGTTGCTTGTAGGCCCAGCTGAGTGCTAGTCCTAGAAAAAGGCTGACGACGAGGGCGAGCAGGAGTTGGAGGGGGTCAGCAGTGGCGGTTGCGTCGTTGAAAATAGAGTTAAAAAGGTTAGACATAAGCGTTACCTACACTTTCTCCGATGGGTTGTGGGGCATAGGCCAGTCCTTGTGATTTATGGTAGGCGCAGGAGTATTTTGAGAATCTTTGCTCTACCAGACCATATTTATCAAGGATATCCTGTAGCCATTGCGGTTTGTCACCAGGCGCCTTGATTTCCATGATGATCAGGTCGTCTTCTAAGAGAGGCAGGCCTTCCTTGTCTGCAAATAGGCTGACATTTTCATCTCGATAGGTCAGGTTTTGGTCAAGAGTGACACGAATTTTCTGGTAGGGAAATCCTGGGATTTTCTTTTTTTCTTTTAGTGAAAAACGATCATAAGAAATATAGATACGAGGTTTGAGAGCCTCACTGTAGCGTTGACGGATCTTTTGCACCTCTGCTACCAGAAAGCTATCTTTGATCAGGTCTGCTCCCCAACCTTTGGTGATGAGCTGGGTGATGGTATCTGACTGGGCTAGGACGCGGTGCTTGTGACCGATACCGGCTTCGTCTTTTGACTTGATTTCTAGAAAGGCGGGGCTGTTAGTACTTGGCTGCGCAAGATAGGTCCGCATACGGATTTTTTCCTTCTTATGCTGATCCTGTAGAGAGTCTTGAATGAGCTGAAAATCTTCTGTGTCAAAGTAGATATTGGAAATGGTCGAAGTCGGATAGTCGTCCTCGACGAGGTAGTCTTTCAAATCTTCTATTAAATCGTGTAGGTCTGTTTTAGAAACCATGTACTTGGTTTCAATCCGTTCAAAGCTTGTTTCTAGGGGTTTCATAAGCAATTTCTCCTTTAGATAAATCATAGATTAAACAAGGTAAACTTGCTTGGAACAAGTCTAGAGGACATTTCTAAAAGTTTTATTAAGCGAAACTTAACTGAAACTGAATTTAAGGAAACTTTCAGAAAAGTTTTAGTTTTGTTTCAGGAATCTTCTGTAGACTGTCTAGCTATATCATACGAAGGAGAGGAAAAAGGCATGAAATCAAAAAAATGGACCCTACTCGCAACGAGTTTAACGGCAATGGTGCTGATGGCAGCATGTGCCCAGTCAACAACTACATCCAATACCAATGCAACGACAAATAGTGCAACAACAACTGCAACAAAGACAAATCAATTATCCTATTTTACAGAGAAGGACTATGATATTTCTTATGATGAAAGCACAGCTTCTAAGATTGAGTTATCTGGCTCATCTGCAAACGTCTCTGGAGATGGGGTGACAGTCTCTGAATCAACAGTGACCATCACAAAATCTGGAACCTATGTGATTTCAGGTCAGTCTGACGGAGTGCAGATCAAGGTCGAGGCAGATAAGTCGGCAGATGTTCACCTAGTCCTAAAAGGAGCGACCATGACCAATACCAATGCAGCGATATCTGCGACATCAGCTGGCCATGTCTACTTGACTTTAGCAGAGGGAACCACCAACAGTCTCTCTGACTCAAGCTCTAACAGCGACGAAAAAGCAAACGCAGCTCTCTTTTCTAAGGTGGATTTGACCATCAACGGGAAAGGAACTCTCAATGTAGATGGCAAGAAGAACAATGGTATCAAGGCCAATGACACTCTCCACATCACGGGTGGAACCTATAACATCACAGCAGTTGGCGATGCCTTTAATGTCAATGATGAACTCAACATCACTGGTACGGCCATGACTATCGACGCCAAAGAAGATGGCGTCAAGGTGGACAATGACGAGGATACTTCAGTCGGAACCATGTACCTATCCAACAACAACATCACCGTCACAGCAGGAGATGATGGCATCCACGCATCAGGTGATTTGGTTATCGATAGTGGTACCTACACCGTCAAGAATTCGACAGAAGGACTTGAAGGTAAGTCAATCACTATCAACGGTGGGGACATTAGCATCTATTCGACAGATGATGGAGTCAACGCAGCTAATAAAAACGCCCAACAGAGTGAAATCTTCTTCACCATGAACGGTGGGAACCTGACAGTAGAAGTCGGCCAAGGAGACACAGACCCAATCGACTCAAACGGGAACGTGACAGTCACAGGCGGAACCATTAAAATGACTGGTCAAACAGGTTTTGACTTTGATGGAACAGCGACCTACACAGGTGGAGATATCTATCTCAATGGTGAAAAACAAACGGAAATTGTCAACTCTATGCCTGGTGGCGGAGGACCAAATGGAGGCCCTCAAGGCGAAGGTCCAGCCCCTGGCGGACAAGGATAAAAAGAATCTCCTTTCTCGAAAGAGAAGGGAGAGTTTTTGTGCTTGAGAGATGGATTGTAGCTAAAATAACTTCCAATCAGGACTTGAGAACTTCTTGGTTCGGGTTATATAAAAATGCGTGAAATGGATTTCCATTGCTAAGGTTATTAGAGTTGCGATAGCAATGACGATGGTTGGATTGGCTGAGAAAAGTAGAGGAAGAATAGGCCTTTAAAAAGTGGACAGGAAAGACCATTTCGGAGTATCGAGAAGAGATTTAGAAACAGCTCTAAAAGTAATAGCTATCCATTATAAGCATCAGATAATAATATCTGGTGCTTTATTTTTTAAAGAATTTCAACTTTTTTCTTGACAAGTGAGTAAACACTCACTATAATAGGTCTATATTCAGTAAGTGAGTAAACACTCACCTAGGAGGAAGCATATGAAAAAATTGCTACATTTACAAGATTTGGATAAATCTTTTGGTCGTCAAATGGTTTTGAATCATGTCAGCTTTGAATTGCAGCCAGGAGAAATTATAGGCTTAATTGGTCCGTCTGGTGCTGGTAAATCAACTATGATTAAGACTACGTTAGGAATGGAAAAGGCTGATGGAGGCATAGCTTTAGTGTTAAATCACACTATGCCCAATCGCTATATTTTAGGAGATATTGGCTATATGGCCCAATCAGATGCTTTATACGAGACCTTGTCAGGCCAAGAAAATCTGGAATTTTTTGGTCAGCTAAAGGGGCTTTCTAA
>CAURRB010000053.1:0-10163 GCA_963527085.1 Streptococcus oralis | reverse complement strand
TAACTAACTCCATGTTTAACAAGTTTATCCTTATCATCCCATAAAGAAAGCGTATCAATCACTAACTCCTCTTCATCATCTATTTCAAATAGATATTGAATGTCAGTAACAATCCGAGCCATTAACTTGCCATCTACGAAGGAATCTCTTGTTTTCAATCGAGCAACCTTACCAATATCATCATCCTCAGTATAATTAGCTGCAATTTCAAAAGCTAAGGGAATAGTCAATTCAGCTTTATATAAATCTGCAATATCATAAATAAAGGATAAATCATGACCGGTATGTACAAAACCAAGACCTGGAGAAACACCTAGCACTACCACTATACTGTACACCAAACCGTAAAGTGCTACATTAGCTGCAGATAGTGCCTGATTCACTACCGTCCCTCCTTCAAAATCATCAGGTCGATAGTCCCTTTTATCCCAAGGAACCTTGAATTTTTCAGATTGCATCCTATATGCTTTTCTCAGCCTAGCTCCTTCACGACCGCGTAGTTGCTGCATTGTTAATGTAGTGACATCTTCACCAGGAAATCGCATTTGATACATTTTACGGGCAACAGCTAAACGCGACCGAGAATTTGAAACCAGCTTAGCCTGTTTCTCTAAGAGTTTTGTCGAATGTGCTAAGGATCTTCCATGAGCATACTGACGAACCCCTCGCTCACCAACCCAAACCATACTGGTTCCAGTATCTCCTATCAACTCTACAGCTCGATGGCTAATATCAGTACCCGGTCCTAACAATAATACACCAATCATAGCAACAGGTATTCTAACTGTTCCGTTGCTATCAAGCACTGTAATAGCGCTATCCACACGATTTATCTTTGCGTGTTCTACGTAAATAAAACTGACACGATCGCTTATTTTAGGAAGTTCTCGCAGAGATGTTTTCTTCGTTCCACTTTTTTTTACCATGATTCGTTTCCCAATGGAATAACGGTCATTAAACCAAAACCGTATGCTTTTTTCTTTCCCATTCCTTCAGTCAAAAGCTTCTTAAAAAGATCTGCATCACTAACTGTTAAGACCCCTTCATAAACAACCTTTATCAATCGGATAGGTTTAACAGCTTTTTTAAACACCTCATAACCACGTTCAACGATTGAAAAATCTTCTTTTATCAGTGAAAATCCATTTTTGTCAGAGCGTTCTACTAGATAATTCATCTGATGTTCACTCGTAACATGAGGTTTTACAATACCTCTTTTAAGATTATCTGGTGATACTAAGGAAATAACTGGATTAAGCACCACTCGAAATTTCATTCGGCTACCAGTATAGATGTTATCTAAAAATTGTTGATAATCCTTGGTTTGAGCACTACCAGTAATCCCATATTTTTCTAATCGTTGTAAATCAGGTTTATTTTTACTAACAATAATCAGGTAATCTTTATCTTGGATACGATCTATACGCCATAATTTCCTTGTTCGAATAGATTGTTCCATTTCTTCTGGAAAACTCTCTTCTACCCAAGCATGATAAGCGCCTGTATGTGTTAAGCGCCTAATTTTTTGGCGATTGGTCCGATCAATTTCTACTCTTGAGATATACATACCATCAATCTCCTATACTCTTAAAAACATCATGTGCCGTATTTTTATCTCGAAACGAATTCCGAACTTGAACCAGTTCTCTAGTTTCATACCTATAGCCAAATCTTCTCCCCTTTTGTGAAAAAGACTTGACAACATCTTGTCTCAATTGATAAATACCTCTATCGGTTAAATGTCTATCAGAATAGATTTCTAAAGTTACGGCATCCATAAACTTTCTCTTCATAAACCATGGTGAAGCTTGCCATTCAAGAGTTCTCAAACTTTCAACTGCTCCAATCTCAGTTTCACCTAAGATAAAATCTGCAGTCAACGGCAGAGCCCTTCTTCCCATAAATGGTTGGAAATAGGGATTTCTCAAAGCTTGTAAAATCATTTCCAAAAACTGCTCATTATTATGAGAAAGAGCCACTACAAAAACAGCATCTTCTAAATAATAACGATTTGTGACATAATTTCGTTCAAACTTTCCTTTTTCTGTATACTTCTGTGCAATATGAAAATCTCTGAGTAAATTTCCTTGTTGATCCACTCGAACTGCAAAATCCAGCTCGTTTAAACGAACAATTTTTTCATCATCGTCTCGACGATATCCTAGACTTGAAGCAATCAACCCAATAACAGAACTCTTAGAAGGATAAAAATCCGTATGTCTTGTTTCGAAATGTGAACTTGTCCCCCAAGATTGCAAAGGACCAGCAAATTTCAACAAAATAGTCTTCATGCCATTCACCTATTTTTTGAGGAATTGTTCTAAGGTTTCCGAAAAATCTTTTAATAATTCTGAAACTGAATATTTTTCCTCACCAATTTGTTTTAAACTCTCATTTTCATCCAAAGTCACATAGAAAGTCAAAAGTGGTTTATTCACGAATTTTTCAACTCTTGTATACTCTTTAGACAGTTTTTCAATAGATTTCGCCACATAACCATCTGTTGATTTAACTGGTTCTTCAAAAGCACTGACAAGATTAACAGGACGATCATCACGCAAAGAAACGATTAGAGCCTGCGGTAAAGTTTGATTGGCAAAAGTATTCACTTTTCCTGTCGGGAGGGAATTTGCAAATGCTTCGATGAATAAATTCAAACTGTTCTTTAAGGATTTCTCATCCTCTAGTTGTTTTGATAATTCATGAATCGCAACATTGGCATAACGATAGAGCGTAGAAGAGTTAAATTCGATGGTTCCCAGCATACCTGCACCTGCATTATCCTCTGGAGCTAAATCATCAATAGCAGTAAAGAAATCAAATTCAGTTTGTACAGCATGTGTTGAAATAGCATGAGCAACTTGAGAGGAAGCATCCTCGTTTAGAACTGGATCTTCAGCTACCATTCGACCGAACATAGCAACATCAATGGCTGGATTTGAGTTAGCTAGTTTTTGAAGTTCCTTTTTATCAGTCAGATTTTCATAGGCTGCTTGAGCTAATTTCTCAGCTTGTCTATCCCCCATAAAGTAAAGTGCCTTGACTTTACCTTTTTTCTTAATTCCAGTAGCTATCAAGACTGTATCTGCTTTGGTTAGTGCATCTTCAAAACTGATAGAATTATCTAGTTCTACAATTTTACCCGCAACATACCTTACAATGTCTTTTGTTCGGACACCGACATTTGACTGTTCTCCATAAGTATTAAAATAGTCTCTTATAGCTCTCTTCCAAGCTTGAGAACTCACGCGCGATCTTTTTACGCCACCGTACTGAGCAGTCTTTGGGCTACCTGTATCATCTCTATTCATATTTGAAGGTGGTAAGGTTTGTATAGCATGAATATCTAAAAATAAGCGTTGGTTAGTTGTCATTGTGTTTTTCTCC
Source organism: Streptococcus oralis (assembly GCA_963527085.1). Classification (GTDB taxonomy): domain Bacteria; phylum Bacillota; class Bacilli; order Lactobacillales; family Streptococcaceae; genus Streptococcus; species Streptococcus oralis_CV. The sequence continues at coordinate 6,776 of CAURRB010000053.1, read as the reverse complement.
TTTGATTTGTTTATAATATGATCTTGCCCAATTTAGGCGAAGATTTTCTTGTACATTTTTTAAAAACCAATACAAGTCTTCAGCTAACTTAGCATAATCAACCTTTGTAGCAGGAGACTTTGTTTTGAGCAACATCATCATGTGGCGTAAATGGTAGATCAACTCTTCAAAAGTTGATGATGTAATCATAACATTGAACCTTCTGTCAATGGCTGTCGTGTCATCTCCTTTTCGAAGTTGACTAAGAGCAGAACCGATATTTTGATAAGTATCGGGCTCATCTAACATCACACTGGTTGAAGTTCCTTGTTGATGTAAGGCGTAAAATTGGATAGCTGTATAAATCGCTAACTCCTCATAGCTAGGCTGCTGGTATGAATTGACGAACTCCTCTGGTAAATGCTCAAATAAAATCGGCCAGATATCTGTTGCATCGCTCAAGGGTTTACCCAACGTTTTTCTAATTTTGGCCAGTGCGGCTTTACTCAATGGTGACTCCAACTCATAACTCAATTGTCTAATAATTCTTTTTGTGACAGAACCAACTGTCTGTTTGGATTGTTCCAACACACACACCTCCTATTTTAATTGTTGATGAAGCAAATATTCAAATGAATTATAGGCAGTTGCAATATTTTTTATTCGACCATCTTTTTCAATGCCGAGGTAGTCCCTAGTTCCTCCGTGACCTAAGATGCTCTTTGCTTCAGCTTTAACCATTTTTTTCAGCAAATCTCTCCATTCTTTGATTTTAGGATCCTTTTCATCATCTGGTAGGATACTGGATAACCATTCTCGAAAAGGGTGATCGATTTTGAAATAGAGCATTTCAACCATCTGATTAGTATAATTGTTGTTTGAGATATTCCTGATTTCTTTTAGTTCCTCTATATAGCGTTTATATACTTTGGAAATGACAGTTTTTGTTTCTTCTACCACCTCATTAATACGTGGTACCCAACCACTCTCATTAAAATCCGCCAAAACTAAATCATTGATAAGTATAGAGTCAATAACTTCATCAGTTGGAAGCCATGAAGTAGCATTTCCATCATCCTGCATACTAATGGAAATAATATTAAATAATCTATTTCCTATTATGTCACCTATATCTCCGAGCCAATCAATAATTCCCGGTTTTCTAAAGTGCCCTGTTCTATCTTCTACTGCTAGCAAACCAAATGACCGCCACAACGATTGATTCAAGAGATGTTTCCTAGGAGTATAGCTATCTTTATTTTCTCCTGTAGTATTATATTTCCATGTTGTCATCGGCTCTAAAAAATTGTCCCGATGATTAATTTCGGGTAATTTTACAATCTCAAAAGAGAAAGGCTTATTTAAATCATATTCTGGATCAATATAAATCCCTCTGCTCCAAATCGTATACAGATTAGCTAAATCTGTACATTCACTACCAAACAAATAGCGATTAATATTATCAGAACTAGCAAATTCCCAACAGGGACATTGAATACTTTCTAAATTACCATGGTCATAGAATGGCAAGATACAATTTAGTAACAGCGTTTCAAATAAAGAAGTTCCCTGTATAAAAACTGCCCCGATATCAAACAACCAGCCCTTTGACACTTTATATTTTTCTTTTCCAAAAATAACTTTATCGGATAATCCTGAGTACCCTTGAAAAGTTAAAAGCCATCGTGTAACTTCGGAAGCAGTCAGTTGTTCTTTATTTTTACCATTCTTTGGGGAAAATAAGGCTAACTTATTCTCACTCTCTGAAATCGTTCTATTGATATTTTTCCCAGAGATACTGCTTGCTTTTGCTTTACTAATTTTGTCTGCTACAATATCCTCTTTTCTAACTTGAAAAAATGGATATTCCTTATCAAATAAGTAAAAGCGATCCCGCCATTTTTCTAGGTAATGACTAACAATGTCTGGGAACTTACCACTTTCCCAAAGATCTTTCCATGTATCATATAAATCATCCTGATAGTCAGCAATATCAGATTCTTCCACAGGCTCAATTTGTTTAAACCGCTCATCTACTGCCAGATACTCATAGACATTACCATCTGCATCAAAGCGTGAAAAGACAGTATGTAACACAGCCAGCAAAACTCGCAGCACAGCAAAATCTTGCGTTTTTGTATCTCCTGCTAAATCTTTGTACTGATGAGCATTTATAAATAATTCCTGCAAGGAAACTTCTTTTGTTGTTCCTTTTTCATCATAAACGACAGAAATCCAGGGTTCATCTAGTAAATTAAATCGACTCATTCTTATTTAACCTCTCCGTTGTAATCCCATATTTTTTATCATATAAGAGTTTAAACCCATTGAGAATAAACTCATTGTTTTCATCAAAAATAATCCCGAGAGCTCCTTTTAACCACGATGAATTTCGCCATTGACTTAAATAGCTGTTGTTATACCTTTCAAGCTCTTCAATAGTTTGATCGATATTATAGCCCTTGGATAAACTCATAGGAAGTCGTAAAGTATTTTGTGCTACTTTTTTAGCGACCAAAGGATTATCAATATTCTGAGATATATCTTGATTTTCAATAAATAAGCTATAGCCATCAGACATTTTTTTTAAAGCAATCACTTCAATTGTATCTTCAACATCACGAACCTGAGCATTAGATTTTTCTTCACTATCGTTTGGATGCAGGTTCTTCAACCAACCAATCAGACTATTGTTTCTATGTCTCGATATTTTTAAGACAGGATCATTGATACGGTATGTTCTTGCCTTTGTTTCCTTATTCTTAATCGTGACATCATGCTCCGTCTTAGCATCTAAATATTTTTGCTGAAATTCCTGACTTGAAAACTCAATTGTAAAATCTGGACTATAAACTTTCTGGACTAATGGTGAAATATCATCTGGCAATCTCATGATATCTGGTAAAAAGTGCTGAGTTCTGGCTAACAGATAATCACCATAAACAAAACTACTTCCTTCTTCAAAATCCAACTCTTGGGAAGTTCCTAAAACGTAAAACCTAGCTATTTCATGCTTTTGAGGCCGTTCTATTTGGTGTCGATGAAGTCGTCCAATACGTTGTATTAGCAAATCCATAGGTGCCAGATCACTTATCATCACATCGAAATCAATATCCAAGGATTGCTCAATCACCTGAGTTCCAATGATAACTTTCTTATGTGGACGGTCTACATTTTTTCCGATTTGTTGTAATAATTCTTTCTCTTTTTGGATTCTTTCGGTCGCAATAAAACTGGAATGAAGTAATTCCACCATATCATCTCCAAAAATTTCCGAAAAGTTTCTTGCCAACTCTTGGGATCTTCTCACTGTATTGACAATGATTCCAACTACTCCACCGCCCTCAAGGGCATCTTTAACAGTTCCCAATAACTGCTCTTCTTGTAAACGAATGATGTGAATGTCTTTTATGTTTTGCTTATTGAATGTTGTAACTTGATAAATCTCTGAGCCATCATTATAAGTGATTAAAGGATAAACGTCTGTCTTTAATTGGTCCGTATTTTCAATATCTCGCCATTTGATCCCCATCCCAGACATATAGCTTTTAAGGATATTTTCTCTTTGTTGAGAAGGTAATGTCGCTGACAAAATGACTACCGGAACACCATAGGCTCCCATCCATTTTATCGCCTCCATCAAATATTGACTCATATAAGCATCATAAGCGTGAACTTCATCAATAATAACAACCTTTTTACTAAAACCTAGATGACGCAAAGCTAAATGTTTTTGTTTCAATGCTAACATTAAGAACTGATCAACAGTCCCCACTACAAAATCATCTAAAGCCGAAGTCTTTCTCCCAGAAAACCATTCATTAATGATAACGCTACCATTTTCTATATCATCAAAATTAAATGTATTAGCTTTAAGTTTTAAAAAATCTTCGTTTAGAGCTGCTTTCCCGTGTACCAACTGAATAGATAGTATGTCTTCAGAATCATCCTTTAAACTTTCAACCCATTTTTCAATACGATTAAAAATCCCATTCGATGTCGCCTGAGTTGGTAAACCAAAAAAAAGACCGCTTCTTCCCGTCTTAGTAGCTAACTGCTCTGCTGTAATCAATGAAGCTTCTGTCTTCCCTAACCCCATTGGTGCTTCTAGAACTACAATCCCAGGTTTAGATATTTGAGTAATAACATGAGATAAGGTTGATTGAACATTATTAGGTTCAAATCCAAATCTTTCCTTATAAAGACTATCTGGTTTTGAGATATATTTAGGTTGCCACAAACTAGTTTTTTTCCACCTTTCAAACCCATCTTGAAGGCGTCTCAACTTATCTACCTCCTCTTTTTCATTGACACTTAATAAAGGAAAGTAGTACTCATTACTAGCGATCCAGTCAGCCATAATCAGCAATCCTGATAAGATAACTTGAGCAGGCTGTTTAATTCTAGGAAGCTCTCTCACAGAGTCAAACCCCAACTCATCTAAAGCACCGTTGAAGATTTCTTTTTGAACCAAATCCCAATTCTTATGGATAGCACTCTCCTTACTTTCATTTTGAAAATAGTTTGAAAGATAGCTCCCTTGATTTTTTACATCCTCAATCGTATCAATCGGTCGTCCATGGTGTCCACCAATAATAGTCGAAATATCCTCTTGAACACCATAACTAGATAGCAAATATTGACCTGCAAGGCTGTGATGACTCTTTTTTGGTGATGATAGTTGAAGTGAACTAATTTTAGTAAATCCTGACTGCTCCAATTTTTCTAATAGTTGAATATCCAAATCATCTGAATTTGCAAATCCTCTTTGAGTTTGAAAGGCTGGAGTTGCTTTCCCGATATCATGAACAGCAGCTAAAAATTGTGCAAGTCGTTTCCCTAAACCGCCATCATGTGTTACTGAATCCAGAGAATCCTCAATCAGTTTTTTTTGCCCCTCACTTAACCAATGCTCCCAGAGAAGTCCAATTATATTTTTTGTATCTTCTAGATGCTGAGACAAGGGTAACCAAAAAAATCTACCATTTTCTTCCTTTTTCTTAGCCCAAAGAGTATCGGACTTTTTCTTAGACATGCTTCATCCCCTCTTCATCCCATTTTATATATTTCCATTTTATACCTAAAAGTTTTAAAATACAACAACAAACATGGAAGGGGTTACAAAAACATGCTGTTTTCTAAAGTAGTGTAAACATAAGAATGGGAAAATCCTTTTTAGAGGAGTTTTAAAACATTACTAGAATGATCTTTATTACTATAAAACCATTCACCATAGAATTGCTTCACTTCCATACCCTAAAGTAAGAAATGGATGATATTTCCCTTAAATTAACTGTAAAGGATTGTATTGTTGAAAATGGGTACATTCTCTGTGATTCAAATATCAAAAAAAGAGAGAATAATGTAATCCTCTCCTGTTCTTCGTTATATGTGAGACTTTTCAATTGACAATGAACTTGTTTTCCTTATGTTTCATTCTTTGAGACTAATACCACGGTTTCAACTGGCTAAGACCGCCAGACTTTTAAATATTGCTGAGCTGTCTCTAGGTTAAAGGTTTTGTCTGCAATAAGGCGCTCAACGAGGGGAGCAACCTCGGACTCACTAGCACCTGCTAGGAGAGCTAGGGATTTGGCCTGTAATTTCATGTGGCCTTGCTGGATGCCCGTACTGACCAAGGCTTTGAGGGCCGCAAAGTTTTGAGCAAGACCGATGGACACGATAATCTGAGCTAATTCCTTAGCTGAAGGATTTCCTAGTAGTTCATGACTGAGGGCTACACGAGGGTTGAGACCGATAGAGCCACCCTTGGTCGCTACCGGGATGGGTAGGGTCATCTCACCGACCAATTCTTCTCTTTCCATGTCCAGCGTCCATTGACTGAGACCTTGATAGCGTCCGTCTCGACTGGCAAAGGCATGGGCCCCAGCTTCGATGGCACGCCAGTCATTACCAGTGGCAATCAAAATGGCATCAATACCATTAAAAATCCCTTTATTATGGGTAGCCGCTCGGTAGGGATCAGCCTGCGCAAACTGGCTAGCCAAGGCTATTTTCTCCGCAATTTCTCGTCCTTGGTCCCTTTGGGGACTCAAGTAGCGAAAGGCGATACGACAGCTTGCAGTCACCAGAGAATCGGTCGCGTAGTTGGACAGGATTCCCATGAGACTCTGTCCTTGACTGAGTTCTTCTAAGACTGGCTTCAAGGCTTCCAGCATGGTGTTGAGCATATTGGCTCCCATGGCTTCCTGGGTATCGACATGGAGATAAACAACTAGAAAGTCTGTTTCACTTTTGATCTGCTCTACATGCAAATCACGCGCCCCGCCACCACGTTTGACGATAGAAGGATAGGCTTGATTGGCAAGTTCCAAGAGCTCCACTTTCTTGTTGGCAATCTTCTCTTGCGCTTTTTCAGGTTCAGCAACTTGATAAAGGGCTACCTGACCGATCATCTGGCGCTCATGTACTTGAGCAGTAAAGCCACCTGCTCGCTTGATGATTTTGCTGGCATAGCTGGCCGCAGCAACCACAGACGGTTCTTCTGTCACATAGGGAACTGTGTAGTCCTGACCGTTCACCACAAGCTCTGGAATGATGGAATAAGGCAGAGAAAAAGTTCCCACCACATTCTCACTCAGCTGGTCTGCAACAGCCAAGCTGACTTGTTCATCCTGCTCGAGACTCGTTTGCCTTTCAGGACTAAGGAGCGCCTGAGCTTTCAGTAACTCCAGGCGCTCATGGTATGATTTTTTAGAAAATCCATTCCAACTTATCTTCATTATTTTTCAACCTTGCTATAACGGCGTTGGTGGTCGACAATTTCAACCAAGGCA
>CAURRB010000052.1:0-10174 GCA_963527085.1 Streptococcus oralis | reverse complement strand
CTTAACGCTGGTTGACAGCTTTCATCACACGCGCGATGTCGCGGTTTTGTTCACGTCGCTTGATCGACTCCCGTTTGTCATAGTCATGCTTCCCTTTGGCAAGTCCTAAAAGAAGCTTGGCGTAGCCATCTTTGAGATAGACTTTGAGGGGTACAAGGGTCATTCCTGTCCCCTTGGTCTCTTGTTCCAATTTTTGAATTTGCTTCTTATGGAGTAGGAGTTTGCGACGGCGTTCAGGTTCCTGGTTCCAGATATTGCCCTCTTCGTAAGGGGCGATATGAACATTGCTCAGCCAGACTTCCCCATTTTTTACTTGGGCAAAGCCGTCCTTAAGATTGATCCGAGCCGCTCGAACGCTCTTGATTTCAGTTCCTGTTAAAACCATCCCTGCCTCTAGCGTATCTACGATTGTATAGTCGTGGTGCGCTTTTTTATTTTGTGCGACGACCTTTCCCTCGCCCTTTGCCATGCTTGGCTCCTTTCTTAGCTACTTCCTTGTAAAAAGGTTTCTTCCCTTTTTTCTTTTTATCTTTTTGTGAATGCTTGTGCTTATCATTTGAGCGCCCTGATTTTCTCTTGTCTTCCTTCTTATCTGAACGACGACTTGAACCACGCCCTCTTTCTTTGCGACCAGCTTGTTTCAAGCCTTTTTCGATGACATCAAACTCACTTGGAATATAAGAGAAATCAATCTCACCTGTCATCTTATCGGCTCTTTCAACTCGAATACGAATCTGCTGTCCCACACGGAAAGTTATTCCTGATTTCTCTCCACGAAGAGTTAAATCACGCTCGTTGAAATGATAAAATTCAGGCAAATTGGTGATATGAATCAAGCCTTCAACTGTATTCGGCAATTCAACAAAGAGACCGAACTTGACGATGCTGGATACAACTGCATCGTACTCTTCGCCAACATATTCTTCCATGTACTCAGCCTTTTTCATGGCTTCGACTTCACGCTCAGCCTCGATGGCACGACGCTCTCGGTTGGAAGACTGTGTTGCAATCTCTGGAATCACTTGCTCAAAATGCTCTGCTATTTCCTTGGAACGCCCATAGTCGCGAATCATCCGGTGAACCAAGAGATCTGGGTAACGGCGAATCGGACTGGTAAAGTGAGTATAGTAGTCTGCAGCAAGACCATAGTGACCGTGATTATGCTCTGAATAACGAGCCTGCTGCATGGAACGGAGAAGCATCATGGATAATACATCCGCATAGGGCTCTCCCTCAACCGCACGCATGATATCTTGAAGGGCCTCCTGGCTAATCTCACTGGCAGTCCCATAAATTCGCAATCCAAAGCTCGAAGCGTAATCAATAAACTTCTGAACTTTTTCTGCCTTAGGCTCCTCATGAATCCGATAGATAAAAGGTAGGTCCAGCTTGCTAAAGTGCTCGGCAACTGTTTCGTTAGCAATCAACATGAAGGACTCGATCATCCGCTCAGCAACGCCGCGTTGACGGAGGACAATATCCACAGGCTTGCCTTTTTTATCCACCAAAATCTTAGCTTCGTTGGTATCAAAATTCAGGGCACCACGTTTCTCACGCATGCTTTCTAGCCTTTCATGAAGCTTGGCCATGAGCTCGATACTAGGAACAATTTTCTTAAACTCTTGTCTCTTCTCCTCGTCACCAGCTAGGATATCATTAACAGCGCTATAGGTCATACGAAAACTAGTCTTGATAACTGTTTGTGTAATGGTGTAGTTGACCACACGACCATGTTTATCAATTTCCATAATGGCAGACTGGGTCAGGCGGTCAACTTGTGGATTGAGGGAGCAGATACCATTTGACAAACGCTCTGGAAGCATTGGAACCACTCGGTCTGTTACATAGACAGAAGTCGCGCGGTTAAGGGCTTCCTTGTCAAGGGCAGAACCCTCGGTCACATAGTAGGAAACATCGGCTATGTGAACTCCGAGTTCGATATTGCCATTTTTCAAAGGCTTGATGTGAACTGCGTCGTCCAAATCCTTAGCATCCGCGCCGTCAATGGTGAAGGTAAGCTCATCTCTCAAATCAAGACGACCTTCCATATCCTTTTGAGACGGAGCTTCTGGCACACTTTCTGCCTCCTTGAGAACAGCTTCTGGAAATTCTGAGACAATATCCATGGATTCCAAGACTTCAAGAACGTCAATCCCAGCATCAGTCGAGTGCCCCACCACATCAAGGATACTAGCAACAAAGAAATCATGTTTCTTACTTGGGTATTTATCGATAAAGACCTTGAGAATCTCTGTCCCTTCCAACTTGATAGCTGGTTTCTTCACATAGATCGGTTGGCTGATTTTCTGATTTTTTGAACGGATGTAGCCCGCATACTTGGGCTTTTCCTGATCCAGAACGATTTGCCCGACAACTGTCGTCAGGCTATGCTCTAGGATATCGATAATTTTGGCTTCTGCAGCAGTTCCCTTGTTACGGTCAGCGACTTTCTTAATCACGACCTCAACGGTATCACCATCAATGGCATAGTTGACATCGTTTTTTCCAACAAAAAGGTCGTCCTCTTCGCCTTCTAGACTGACAAAGCCAAAGCCGTTTTTATGGGCATGAAAAATCCCTTTGAGGGTAATTTCATGTTTCTTCTTTTGGTCCAGACATAAACTACCATCATCTTCAAAACGAATCTGGTGCTTTCTTTCCATCAGAGACAGGGTTTTAATCAACTCACGGAAATCCTTAGACCCACCCTTTCCGAGAGCCTGAGCCAGGTCATTTACCGTCACTCGCCCCTTCTCTTGCAAATATTCTTTAATTTTATCTTTCATGTTTTCTTTCTAGATTTTTTAATTTTCTTTTACTGTAAGACCTTCTCAAACATCATTTAATACTCAATAAAAATCAAAGAGCAAACTAGAAAGCTAGGCGCAGGCAGTACTGGAGTACGACAAGACGACGCTGACGTGGTTTGAAGAGATTTTTGAAGAGTATAAAAATAAAAATAGGCAAAGACCTAGTCCTGCCCATTTCTTATCTACTTGATAATACCGTCAATGCTAAGGCAATGGCTAGCCAGAAAAAGACTAAAATACCTGTCAAACGTTGCATCACAGCTTCAAAACCACGCGCTTTACTACGTTCAAACAAATCACCTGAGCTGGCATCAAATACATTGCTGGATTGGTTCTTGGTTGGTTGCATGAAAATCGCAATTACAATCACAACAGATAATACTAATAAAATGGTTAATAATAGGTTATACATATCAAACTCCTTAAAATCCCTATTATTTTACCATAAATTCTACTTAGATTCAAGATGTAAAGTTACTTTTCTTTCCTTTGGACAATATTTTAACACCTCAATCTTGTCTGGATGGTTTTTGGAGTTCTTACTGGTTAGATAATTCATGCTGCCACAAGAGGAGCACTTGAGATTGATTTTTACTCGCACTAGATTTCCTTTACTTTTAATAATGATCTAAATTGCACTAAGTTACATAAACAACTGAAAGCTACACAGGCTGCTGTCGCATAAAAGACAGCATGGTAGCCCAAATATCCTGCAACTGCGGATCCCGCCATAGGTCCAATTACTCCACCGAGGTAAAAAAAGACTTGGTTGAAGGCGAAAATCCTTGAAATACCTGATTTTGGAGTCATTTTGCTAAGAAGGGCATTGACACCTGGTATGAGAGCTCCTGTTCCCAAACCAAAGAGAAAACGATACAAGCCAAGTTGAAGGGGGCTGGTTGCATGGGCACAAAGAAGGTAAATGATGACGGAATAAATCTGCGCTGCAACTAACAATCTATGATTCCCTACCTTATCGCCAAGTTTTCCTAGAATTCCAGCACTCATCATGCTAGAAAATCCCATGCTGGATACGATCAATCCTGATACAAAGAGGAGATTCTCAGTCTGCCCTAAGTCTCGCACATAGAGAGCCAGAATGGGGCCAATTGATTGAGCTGAAAATTGAATGACAAAACTCGTCAAAAATAGGTTTACTAAGAGCCTAGGATACTTGAAAGAAGAAAATACTTCTTTCGTTGGGATAGCCTTCTCCTTAGCCACTGGCTGAAAATCTTCCTTGATAAAGAAAATGGTTAGGATTGCAGCTAAAAATAGGAAAGCACCTACCAATAAAAAGACATTACGAATACCAAAAATTTCAGCAATAAAGCCTCCAACAAAGGGACCCGTCAGTGTTCCTGCAACAACACCTGTAGATAGAGTCCCCAGAGCCGCTCCAGACTTATCTTTAGGTACCTGACTAGCAATCAAGGCTGTTGCATTGGGGACAAACCCAGTAAATACACCATTAAGCAAGCGCAGAAAGAGTAGCCAATAGATATTTGGCACGAAGGCCAAACCTCCCATAGTGATAGTCATGGCAAGACCTGCTCGAATCATCATGGGTTTTCGACCGTACTTATCAGCAAGAATACCCCAGATAGGAGAAACTAGAGCTGCTGAAACAGCTGAAACTGAGATGGCTAATCCAGCATAAAAAGCAACTTGCTCCCTTTCAATTCCCAACTGCTCTACAAAGATAGGCATAAAAGGAACGACCAAGGAAATGCTGGCGCCCGTTAGAAAACTACCAAACCAGGCGACACGAAGATTCTCTTTCCAACTAATCTCTTGCACAGCTATCGCCTCCTTCAAGTAACTTCACTACTTGACTCACAAGCTGATCACGACTGCCATTGTTATCTAATATATGACTCGCCAATTTTTTCTTTTCTTCTAAAGACCACTGGGCGGAAAGACGCGACTCGGCGACTTCCTTAGAAAGTTGATCCCGTTTCATGAAACGTTCTACCTGAACATCTCGGTCCACATAGACCAGCCATGTTTCATCAAACCAGTTGGCATATCCCTGTTCAAAAAGCAGGGGAATATCCATGAAAAAAATCGCTTCTGTCTGAGCTAACTCGTCTCGCAATGCAGCCAATTCCTCACGAATAATCTCTCCTTGGGTTTGCTTAGACCATTCCCGCTCCTCAGGATTTGAAAAGATGAGACTAGCCAGAAGAGGGCGATTAAGTTCTCCATTTTCAAGGATAATTTCCTGTCCAAAGTGCTGAACTAAGAGCTGATAAAGACGACCCCCAGGTTTTTGTAGATCATGGACGACCGCGTCGGCATCCACCACTTGAAAGCCTTGCTCTCTTAGGAAATTTGTCACAGTTGACTTACCAGAGGCAATTCCTCCTGTGATTCCGATGATTTTTCCCATCAGTCCCTCCTTTGACACTGAGGACAAAAATGAGTTCCTCGTCCACCGAGCTGGAATTTCTCAATGAGGGTGCCACAGCGGGAACATGCTTGTCCAGTCTTATCATAGACCTGATGGAAGTCCTGCATGGTTCCGTCTTCCCCAAAAGCATTGGTATAGGTTCGAATGGTAGAGCCGCCCTTTTCAACAGCCTGACCCAAAACAGCAATGGTCTGGTCATGAATAGCTGACGCTTCTTCTAACGTCAAAGTATGGGAAGGTCGAGCAGGATGGACCTGAGCCCGCCAAAGAACCTCATCCACATAGATATTGCCAAGTCCAGCCACCAAGGTCTGGTCTAGGAGATGGGATTTGATAGGCTTTTTAGACTTGGATAGAGCAGCTTGAAAGACCTGCAAATCAAAGTCCTGCTCTCTTGGCTCAGGCCCTAGTTTTTTAGATACAAAGTAGGCATCCAAAAGGTCGGGTGGCAGCAGTTCCATGGTTCCAAACTTGCGTACGTCCTCATATACAAGAGTGCCGCCATCCTCAAAATGAATGAAAACATGGGCATGCTTGCGTTCTGGAACTTTGTCCGGATAGTAAAAATACTTTCCCTCCATCCGCAGATGGGAAATCAAGACCTTGTCTGTCAAGTAGAAAAGCAAATATTTTCCACGACGCCCCATGGACTCAATTACTTGACCAGGCACTTCCTTTCGAAACTCTTTCAAATCCGTCTTGATCATCTTGGGATAAGCAATTTCTACATTAGCAATCTTCTTTCCCAAGATCAATTTTTCTAAGCCACGACGAACCGTTTCAACCTCAGGTAATTCAGGCATAAGTCCTCCTTCTGTAAAAACAAGAAGCAGGCATGAGCCCACCTCTACTTAGTATTCTTTTTCATTATAGCCAAAGTCAGCCAAATCTAGCTTTTTATCACGCCAGTTTTTCTTGACCTTGACCCAAGTTTCTAGGAAAACCTTGTCCCCTAGCATGAGTTCGATATCACGACGGGCCATGGTCCCAATTTTCTTGAGCATAGCCCCACCTTTTCCGATGATAATGCCTTTTTGGCTATCACGCTCGACCATGATGGTTGCTCGGATATGGACCTTGTCTGTCTCTTCATCACGCTTCATGGAGTCAACTACCACTGCAACTGAGTGAGGGATCTCTTCACGAGTTAAATGAAGAACTTTCTCACGAATCATCTCTGATACTAAGAAACGCTCAGGATGATCTGTGATTTGATCAGCTGGGAAATACTGGAACCCTTCCTCTAGATTTTCACTCAAAATATCGATTAGACGAGAAACGTTATTTCCCTGAAGAGCTGAGATAGGAACGATTTCCTTGAAGTCCATCTGGTTACGGAAGTCATCAATCTGAGACAAAAGTTGGTCTGGATGAACCTTGTCAATCTTATTCACCACCAGAATCACAGGAACCTTAGCAGCTTTCAGACGCTCGATAATCATATCGTCGCCCTTACCACGTGGCTCATCAGCTGGCACCATGAATAGAACAGTATCCACTTCACGCAGAGTACTGTAGGCAGATTCCACCATGAAATCTCCAAGAGCCGTCTTAGGCTTGTGAATCCCCGGCGTGTCGATAAAGACGATTTGTTCCTTATCCGTGGTGTAAATCCCCATGATCTTATTGCGCGTTGTTTGCGCCTTATCACTCATGATAGCAATCTTTTGCCCCATGACGTGATTTAAAAATGTTGACTTCCCAACATTGGGACGTCCTAAAATGGCTACAAAGCCTGATTTAAATGTCATAATTTCCTCTTATTGTTTAAAATAGTATATCCCAAATACGTGGGATAAAGATAAGTGCACCTGTCACCGCAGCAAAAAGAGAGACCACTAGTACGGCACCTGCTGCCATGTCCTTGGCTTTCTTTGCTAACATAGAAAAGTGATAGTGACTGGCTAGATCCACCACATTTTCGATAGCAGAGTTAATAATTTCAAATGCTACTACCAAGAAAATGCTCATTAGGAGAAAGAGCCATTCAATGCGTGACACCTGAAAAACAAAACCTGCAAGGATGACTACTAGAGCCGTCACTGCATGTTTTCGCATATTGCGTTCTTCCTTGAAAGCAGTCAGAATTCCTGTAAGGGCAAATTCTAAACTGGATACCAGGTCACGATTTTTCCATTTTCGTTTATTGTCTTGTGAGTCCATAGGCTGTCAAAATTTCTTCTTGTAAACCGAACATCTCCGCTTCTTCTTCCGGAGTGTAGTGATCGTAGCCGTTGATATGTAAAAAGCCGTGTACCGCCAAAAAGCCCATCTCGCGCTCAAAGCTGTGACCGTATTCCTCAGCCTGCTCATGCGCTTTATCGATAGAGATGAAAAGTTCCCCAATATAGGCATCAAACTCGGACATCATTTCTGCTAATTCAGGGTTTTCAAGCAGATCTTCTTCATCAAAGGCAATGTCCAACTCTGGCTTATACTCAAGGCTGATGACATCTGTCGGACGATCCGTATCACGGTACTCGAGATTGAGTTCATGGCTACGCTCATTGGTCACAAAAGTAACTGCCATCTCCTTGTCTTCTTTTCCTATTTTTTGGGCTGCAAATTCCAAAATTTCTTGGGTTTGTTGCAAGATTTCTTGTGAAACTTGGCCAGTTTCATCTACCATTTCAATATACATGTACTTCTCGATTCTCTTTACTTGGCTTTATTATACCACATTTCCATGATTTTATTCTACCTTTTTGATATAATACTATGGAATACAATCACAAGGAGAGAACGATGTCATTTGACGGATTTTTTTTACACCACATGGTTGAGGAATTACGAAGCGAGTTGGTCAATGGTCGCATTCAGAAAATCAATCAGCCTTTTGAACAAGAATTGGTCTTGCAAATCCGCAGCAATCGCCAAAGCCATCGTCTGCTCCTCTCTGCTCATCCCGTTTTTGGTCGCATCCAGCTGACCCAAACGACCTTTGAAAATCCAGCCCAACCTTCCACTTTTATCATGGTTTTGAGAAAGTATTTGCAGGGTGCCCTGATTGAGTCAATTGAGCAAATCGAAAATGACCGTATTGTGGAAATCACGGTTTCCAATAAAAACGAGATTGGAGACCATATTCAGGCGACTCTCATTATCGAAATCATGGGTAAACACAGCAATATTCTCCTCGTGGATAAAAGTAGCCATAAAATCCTCGAAGTCATCAAACACGTCGGCTTTTCACAAAATAGCTACCGCACCTTACTTCCAGGATCGACCTATATCGCTCCGCCTAGTACGGATGCTCTCAACCCTTTTACTGTCAAGGATGAAAAGCTCTTTGAAATCCTTCAAACCCAAGAGCTAACAGCAAAAAATTTTCAAAGTCTCTTTCAAGGTCTAGGACGTGATACGGCAAATGAATTGGAAAACATTCTGATTACTGATAAACTGTCTACTTTCCGAAACTTCTTCGGGCAAGAAACCAAGCCTTTCCTAACGGAGACTTCTTTCAGCCCAGTTCCTTTTGCAAATCAGGTGGGAGATCCTTTTGCCAACCTTTCAGAGCTCTTGGACACCTACTATAGGGACAAGGCTGAACGCGACCGCGTCAAACAGCAAGCCAGCGAACTGATTCGTCGTGTTGAAAATGAACTTCAGAAAAATCGACATAAACTTAAAAAACAAGAAAAAGAGTTACTAGCGACAGACAATGCTGAGGAGTTTCGACAAAAGGGCGAATTACTGACAACCTTCCTCCACCAAGTACCTAATGACCAAGATCAGGTTACCTTGGACAACTACTACACCAATCAGCCTATCACCATCACGCTTGATAAAGCCTTGACTCCCAGCCAGAATGCTCAACGCTATTTTAAACGTTACCAGAAACTCAAAGAAGCTGTCAAATACTTGACTGAACTGATTGAAGAAACCAAGGCTACCATTCTTTATCTAGAAAGTGTCGAGACCGTCCTCAACCAAGCTGGACTGGAAGAAATCGCTGAAATCCGTGAAGAATTGATCCAAACAGGCTTCATTAGAAGACGCCAACGCGAAAAAATCCAGAAACGCAAAAAACCAGAACAGTATCTAGCGAGCGATGGCAAAACCATCATTTATGTCGGTCGTAACAACTTGCAAAATGAAGAGCTAACCTTTAAAATGGCTCGCAAGGAAGAACTTTGGTTCCATGCCAAGGACATTCCAGGAAGCCATGTCGTCATCTCAGGCAATCTCAATCCTTCTGACGAAGTCAAGACAGATGCGGCCGAACTGGCTGCCTACTTCTCCAAAGGGCGTTTGTCAAATCTCGTGCAAGTGGATATGATTGAAGTCAAGAAACTCAACAAACCAACTGGTGGCAAACCTGGCTTTGTAACCTACACAGGGCAAAAGACCCTCCGCGTTACACCAGACCCAGAAAAAATCGCATCCATGAAAAAATCCTGATTCCACTTGAAATCAGGATTTTCTTTTACATTTTACTCTGCAATCAAGGTTTCCAAACCAACCTTCATCATATCAGTGAAGGTGTTTTGGCGTTCTTCTGCAGTAGTGTCTTCATCTGGATTGACCAAGCTATCAGAGATGGTCATGATAGCAAGTGCATCAACGTGGTGTTGGGCAGCAAGATAGTAAAGGGCTGCTGCTTCCATTTCCACAGCCTTGACTCCCCATTTACCAAGCTCGATGTTCTTCTCAAAGTAGTTTGAATAAAAGACATCTGATGACAAGACGTTCCCAACATGGGTTGTCATACCAAGTTCTTTGGTGATATGGTAGGCCTTGTCTAGCAAATCAAAGCTAGCGATTTGTGGGAAATCATACTGTGGCCAGTCATTGCGGATGATGTTTGAGTTGGTTGCAGCTGCTTGCGCCAAAACCAATTCACGGACGTGGACATCCTCGTTTAACGAACCCGCAGTTCCCACACGGATTAATTTCTTCACACCGTAGTCCACAATCAACTCACGCGCATAAATCGAAATGGATGGCATCC
>CAURRB010000051.1:0-10231 GCA_963527085.1 Streptococcus oralis | reverse complement strand
GAGTTACACTACCCGTAGCATAGGCATTATAGCCCTTGCTTGGATACCACTTGCCGGCAGGTCCAAAGAACTCCTGCATAGCCAGTGATTTCTTGTCGTTAGCTAGAGCCCAATATCTTTGACCATTCTTCTCAACCAATGAGAATCCATCATAAACCAAAACAGAACGGAAGAGCTTGTCCTTGCTTTCTGGACTGAGAATCTTGTACCAGAAATCATAGTGGTCGCGCTGGTATTCAGCTGTTTTTCTCACTCTGTCTTCAACATATTCAATTAGTTCTGCGTCTGTTCGCACTCTGTTATTGGCATCCAGGCGGTAACGATCATAAGCTCCCATAGAGAGGGTAGACATATTAGAGATGGCATAGACACCTTTCTCCGTCATGGTCAAGAGTGGCAGGAGCATGCCCTTGTGTTCCCAATTATCTGCAGTAATCTTGTCATACACACCGACAGAGTACTTGCTCTTGCCCTCGGCTGCGTCCTGAAGCTTTCTCGCTTCTGCCACATCGGACTTAGCCTCAACAATATAGGCTTTTGTATTGGTCTTGAGCCATTCATTATTGGTCTTGTATGGTAGGAAGAGCTGACGGTAGCCTTCAAGGTAATTGAAGAGTCCTCGCTTGCCAGTTGCTTCAGAGAGCGAATTATCATACGCTGTATAGTTGTTCTTAGCCTTGAGATTCTCAAGTCCTGATTTCCCTAAAGCAATGATTGTATCAAGAACCGAAACGTCATTCTTACCGTAGAAATCCATCTTGTAAGCCGACAAGTCCTTAACATTAAAGGTATCATAGTTGATATTGTACCAACGGTTAAGGTAAGTCAGACCTAATAGAAAAGCTTCTTTATCAGCAAGAATCTTCTTAACAAGATAATCCTTAACTACTTCACCTTCAGTATTGATAGCCTTATCCATAGCTAGAACTTTTCTTAGTTCTGCTGACAGTTTGATTTTCACTTGCGTAAATGCTGTGTCTAAGTATAGTTCATCCAAAGAAGTATCTGCTGCTACACCAAGAACTGTGCGCATAGCTGGCGAATCAAGAACGACCTTGTTTAACTCTGGCAGGATTTGATTTAGAATACTAGTATAATCTGATACAAAGGCTTCTGGAGTATAAAGAAGGTCTAACCCCTTGATACTATACTCAGCAATGCCTCGATTTACGAAATCTCCCTTATAAGATATTTCTAGGTAATCGATGGTATTGTCCATGTAGTGAAGCATCAAACGATTGATTGCTGTTTTATTGCTATGGATATCAGTGATAACCTGGTCACCCTTCATCGGAACAACATCCAGTAGGTACTCCTTATTCAACTTATGCTCTTTCGGAATCTTGTTCGCAAACGAAACAATGGTTTCTTTATTGTAGAAAGGAAGTAGTTTCTCCATATTTGCGTAAGAATATCCACGGTCGAATTGAGCATTGTTTACCTCACCATAGTCGACAAAACGCATATTTAGATTCGTGTCATCTAGGCTAGTCGTGATGTTCATAGCAGTCAGTTTTTCTTCCATTTCTTCTTGAGTAATAGTAGAAGTAACAAACTGATCGTTTTTCAAGGTTTCACTTTTTGCAACCTTATATGCTTGCGTAATGCGGTCGTTTTTGTAGCCTTGATCCCCAGAAATACTGTAAACATTTGTACCGCTAACATTACTAATCACATTATCGACTAAACCATTAAAGTAGTTCGAGCCGACCACTCCACCGATTTGACCGTTAGTGGTTGCATTATATAATTTTCCTGTCACATACGATTTGGTAATTCGAGCATTGTTTTCTAGACGGCCAACCAAACCACCAATACGTTGTTCATTTGATCGTGCACCACTAATAATCGTTATATCTGCTTTACTTTGACTGAGGAGTGATTCTCCTCCTTTAAGGCTCGCAACCAAACCACCTACGTTATAAGCTTTGATGTGTTGATTGTTAGATAGGATGGTACCAGTAAAGGAACTATTGGTAATTTTCGTATTGGTTCCATTAACTACTAGACCCGCTACATTAGAAGCGTTGCCTACTACCGATACTCTCCCTTGAACAGAAACGTCAGTGATTCGCGCATTTTCCGCATTGCGTGCCAGTACAGCCGAGTCATAGGTACCCACGATATTCACATCTTTAAAGTCGATATTTGAAATGGTAGACCCACTCTTGAGGCTTTCAAATAAAGGCTTGATTAGATTGTAAATCGCATATTGCTTGCCATTTTGACTACCAGTCAGACTGCCTGTGAAGTTCCCTTTGAGATAGACATAGTCCGTAGGAGCTAGGTTGACCTCACTCGCATCCAAATCAGCACCCAACACATAGTTTCCTGCCATATTTCGCTTCATAGCTTCTACCAATCCAGCAAAGCTAGTGTAGACATTTTGCTGACTTGGGACCGCCTTACTGATGTAGAAATCGTGCCCAGACTTATAGCCCGCTTCACTTTCTTGGACGAGTTCAGGAAGGGTTACATTAACCTTATAGACTGCCTTGCCATCTTTTTCTGCTTCGGAGATACTATGAACTGGTAGGAGAATTTCCTTGGATTCGCTTGACTTGATCTTAACGAAGTAGGTAGACAGATCCGTAGGCATAGAGCTCATCGATACAAGACGCTTGTATTGGTCGTTTTCTTTATGATAAAACTCAACAGAATCAATATCACGGAAGGCAATCTTCTTGTATTCTAACTCAAAGTTACGACTGTCTGTTTCAAACTCAGTAAAGCTACCATTATCCAGTTCATAAGTCAACTTGGTTTTCAAAGTATAGCCTGTATAGTAGTCTAGGTCGCCAATTTTCAAGCTGCCAGCAAAGTTGGTAATCGGAAGAGTGCGAACTAGCTGGTCTCCCTGATACAATTCAGCAGTCGCTGAACGGAAGGACTGGGTCTGGTCTTCCAATCTATATTGAACCGTAACCGACTTATCATCAGCATTCTCAGTCAGACTTAGAATGGAAACCGTCGGCTTGACTTTAGGCACTCCATTTAGAGCTTCTTTGGCTTCTGTCAGGCTAGCAAGAGCTTGGTTGACCTGTACTTGTGTAGCAGTCTGATTGTTCAAAACTCCCTCTGCCTTGGTCAATTCGTCAGTATAAGCTGTCTGCTTTTCTGAATCCGCATTCTTATATTTAACCGAAGTTTTAACCGTTGGATTTAAATCGTACTCAGTCTGGAGAGCTGTTTTAACAACTTCAAGACCACTTAATTGAGCCTTGGCTTGATTGATTTGTTCCACCAGTTGGTTGACTTCTGCTTGGCTGGCTTGGGATTGGCTCAGAATCGCTTGACCTGCCGTCAAAGCAGCATCATAGTTAGCTTGATGGCTCTGATTATCGTTGAAATAACGGGCCTGAGCTTTAATCTGATCCGCTTCTGCCAAGAGATTATGCAGTGAAATTAAATCGAACTCCTCTAAAGCTTCTGCTTTTGGTGCTTCATTCGGTACCATAGTTGGCTTAGCCGTGCCGACTTTGACAATTTGTGTTACGGGCGCCAAGGTTTCTTCATTAGACAATTCTTGACGGTCAACAACTTGATCGTTAGAACTGTAGACACGAGTCTTAATGGTCCGCTCACCCTCAACACCCGGAGTTGTGATTTGACGAGCATCTTGAACTAGCTCATCCGTCTCTTCTTCACGAATAGTGAAGTTAATTTTCTCAACCCGAGTTTCGTCAGTGTAAGTTAGCGGATACTCTGGAAGAGCCTCTGCTTTCGGTGCATCATTTGGTACCATATTTGGTTTAGCCGTGCCTACCTTAACGATTTGTGTTACTGGAGCCAAGGTTTCTTCATTAGACAACTCTTGACGGTCGATTTCCTGACCGTTAGAACTGTAGACACGAGTCTTGATAGTTCGTTCACCTTGAACACCTGGAGTTGCAATTTGACGAGCATCTCGAACCAATTCGTCCGTATGTTGCTCCTCGATGTTGAAGGCTATTTTCTCAACGCGAATTTCGTCAGTATATGTCAACGGATACTCTGGTAGAGCGTCTGCTTTCGGTGCTTCATTCGGTACCATAGTTGGCTTAGCCGTACCAACTTTGACGATTTGCGTTACCGGAGCCAAGGTTTCTTCATTCGAAAGTTCTTGACGGTCAACAACTTGACCGTTAGAACTATAGACACGAGTCTTAATCGTACGCTCTCCCTCAACACCTGGTGTTGCGATCTGGCGGGCATCTTGAACCAATTCATCCGTTTCTTCTTCACGAATGGTAAAGTTGATTTTCTCTACACGAGTTTCGTCGGTATAAGTCAGTGGGTACTCTGGCAGAGCGTCTGCTTTCGGTGGATCGTTCGGTACCATGCTTGGTTTAGCCGTTCCAACTTTGACGATCTGTGTTACTGGAGCCAAGGTTTCCTCACTAGACAATTCTTGACGGTCAACAACTTGACCATTGGAACTGTAGACACGAGTCTTAATGGTCCGTTCGCCTTGGACTCCTGGAGTTGTGATTTGACGAGCATCACGAACCAATTCATCCGTTTCTTCTTCACGAATTGTGAAGTTAATCTTCTCAACGCGAATTTCGTCAGTATAAGTCAACGGATATTCTGGCAGAATATCTGCTTTTGGTGCTTCATTTGGCACCATGCTTGGCTTAGCCGTTCCAACTTTGACCACTTGCGTTACAGGAGCCAGAGTTTCCTCGTTAGACAACTCTTGGCGGTCAACCTCTTGACCGTTAGAACTGTAGACTCGGGTCTTGATCGTACGCTCACCTTGGACTCCCGGAGTTGTGATTTGACGGGCATCTCGAACAAGCTCATCGCTTTCTTCTTCACGAATGTTAAAGTTGATTTTTTCAACGCGAGTTTCGTCAGTGTAAGTTAGCGGATATTCTGGCAGAGTTTCTGCTTTCGGTGCTTCATTTGGCACCATATTTGGATTAGCTGTCCCGACTTTGACGATTTGCGTTACAGGGGTTAGAGTTTCCTCGTTAGACAACTCTTGACGGTCAACAACTTGACCGTTAGAGCTATAAACACGAGTCTTAATGGTCCGTTCGCCTTGAACTCCTGGAGTTGTGATTTGACGAGCATCACGAACCAATTCATCCGTTTCTTCTTCACGAATTGTGAAGTTAATCTTCTCAACGCGAATTTCGTCAGTATAAGTCAACGGATATTCTGGCAGAATATCTGCTTTTGGTGCTTCATTTGGCACCATGCTTGGCTTAGCCGTTCCAACTTTGACGATTTGCGTTACAGGGGTTAGAGTTTCCTCGTTAGACAACTCTTGGCGATCGATTTCCTGACCATTGGAACTGTAGACACGAGTCTTAATCGTGCGCTCACCTTGTACTCCCGGAGTCGTAATTTGACGACTTCCTTCTGGAATCTCATCTGTATATTGCTCGTCAATAGAAAAATCAATCTTTTCTATTCTAACCTCATCATTTGTAGTCAACTCCAACTCAGAATTATCATGAATAGGAGCTGTCTCAGGAGTTGTGCCATATTCCGTCAGTTCTGGAACTTCATGAACTGGGGATGTTTCAGGACTTGTGCCATATTCCGTCAGTTCTGGAGTCTCACGAACTGGAGTTGTCTCAGGACTGGTGCCATATTCCGTCAATTCTGGGATCTCTTGAACTGGGGATGTTTCAGGACTAGTACCATACTCTGCCAATTTTGGAACTTCGTAAACTGGTGCTGTTTCTGGGTTTGTACCATATTCCGTCAGTTCTGGAGCTTCGTGAACTGGTGCTGTTTCAGGAGTTGTACCATAATCAGTCAATTCTGGAACTTCGTGAACTGGTGCTGTTTCAGGAGTTGTACCATATTCCGTCAGTTCTGGAACTTCGTGAACTGGTGCTGTTTCAGGAGTTGTACCATATTCTGACAATTCCGGAACTTCATGAACTAGAGTTTCTTTTGGTATCGAGTTAATTGGAGCTGTTCCAACTAAAATGATTTCAGAAACAGGTTCAAGCGTCACTTGATCAGAAATTATTTCGCTTTTTTCGATTTCTTGATCCTTACGAAAATGACGAGTCACTACTGTACGTTGACCTCGAACACCTGATTGTATGACTTTTGATTGGCCCTGAGCCAATTCATCTGAATACTGGTATTGGGTCTGATAAGGGAGATCTTGAACCGACTTTTGTTCACTAATTTTTAATTCTGGCAATTCATGAACTGCTCCAAGGCGAGCGAGTTCTCTCTCCTTAGTAGCGATGGCTTCTCTATCTTGCTCTGTCAGACCGTCTTCCTTATCCGAAACAATCTCTTTCATATCAAGATTTGTTTCATTCGGTTTAAGTTCACTTCCCTTCTCTTTCTCCAAATCAAGTGTCGGATTTTCCTTCAGAGCAGAATGAGCTAAATGACTATCATTTTGTTCTTCATTCTTTAGATAACCGATATAGTCGTAACCGTCAATTTTCAATGGCGCTGGCAGTTCATCTCCAAGACCCAAGTTAAGACTTTGATTATATGCAGCGAGTTCGATATTCGTCACCGCCAAGACTGTTGGAGATAGCAGCATGGATCCCATTCCAGTTACCAACAAGATTGAAGATAAATACCTCTTCCCATTTCTGCCTCTAACAACTACAAGTACTAGTAATGCAAGACCCATCGCTGTAAAAGTTGATTCCCAAAGGCCGGAGTGACCTGTCTTAGGCAATACTCCAGATGAATCCCCTTGAGTAGTCGGACGATAAACTAAATAATAGGTCTCTGAAGCATCCTCAACATACTTTGGAATCTCCCTGATCAAGGCACTCTTCTCTGCCTCCGTCAATTCAGACTCCACTACGTAGTGGTATTTGACCTGAGCAGACTGCTGACTTTGAATTTCTGCTGCCTTTACAGAAGTCAAGTCCCCAGTTATTTGCCCACTCAAAAAGAAGCTTCCAATAGTCGCCGAAACGAGCCCAACGGACAACTTGCGGAAAGAAAAACGCTGTCGTTTTTCTCCATAAAACTGATGTTTCATTCTAAAGATTTCCTTTTCAATATATTATTCAATCCTTTCTATTCTACCTGATTTCACTTGATTATTCAAATTATTTGTCGTGATTTTTAGAAGCAACACATGCTTTTGAAAAGTACCAAAACACGACCTCCCTTTTTGAAAAAATCTCAAAAATCAACTTAAAACTCTTCCTAAAAATGTTAGATTTACCCCCTTTGTCCTAAACTTTTTCCAGCAAAAAAGAGAGAAATGACTTCCTCTCTTTTTCATTTTCACCTCATCTTAAACTATGAGAAGACATATTTCTAATCTGATTATTTGGCTTCAAATCCTTCTGCGACTGCATCCGCAAAGTTTTCTTCTACAATGCTTGCACAGTGGTCACAGATGACTGCGTGGTAGCTACGTTCTGCAGTAGTTGGATCGATACGACGGCAACGGTCACAAACTTCACCTGCAGCACGTTCAACTGTGAAGGCAACATCCTCAAAGCTAACTGCGCCTTCTGGAGCTGTACCTTCAGCGATGGTCAATTCTGACACGATCAAAAGTTGAGCCACATTGCTATCTACTGCTCCAAGAAGAGTTTTCACCACTTCATTTGGATAAACTGTCAAGTGTGCTTCAAGTGATTTACCGATTACTTTTGCATTACGCGCTTCTTCCAAGGCTTTTTGAGCTTGTCCGCGGAAGTCCATGAAAGCTGCCCAGGTATCCAAGATCTCTTCTTGGTTGGCAAAAGTTTCAGCTTCTGGTAATTCAGACAATTGAACAAATTCTTCAGCTTCAAACTCAAGATAGGACCAGATTTCCTCTGCTGTGTGAGGAAGGATTGGTGTCAAGAGTTTGGTGATTTTGACAAGAATGTCATAGAAGACAGTCTGCATTTGACGGCGTTCGAGTGATTTGGCACCTTCGATGTAGACAACATCTTTGGCAAAATCAAGGTAGAAGGCTGATAAATCAACGTTGATAAAGTTTACCAAGGCCTTGTAGATGGTTAAGAATTCAAAGTTCGCATAGGCATCACGAATGGTCTTGACAAGCTGGTTAAAGCGAATCGTCATGTACTTATCAACTGACCGAAGTTCATCGTAAGCGACTGCATCTTCAGCTGGGTTAAAGTCAGATGTATTGGCAATCAAGAAACGAAGAGTGTTACGAATCTTACGGTAAGTTTCAGAGACTTGGCTCAAGATATCCATAGAGATACGCACGTCGTTGCTTGAGTCAACACTTGTTACCCAGAGACGCAGGATTTCCGCACCAAATTGTTTTTCAACATCACTTGGAGCAATGGTATTTCCAAGGGATTTAGACATCTTTTCACCTTTACCGTCAAGGGCAAAACCTTGTGACAAGATTTGTTTGTAAGGAGCTACGCCATGATTAGCAACAGATGTGATAAGTGATGAGTTGAACCAACCACGGTATTGGTCAGAACCTTCTAGGTAAAGATCTGCTGGGTAAGTCAGATTTGGACGATTGACCAAAACACCATTCCATGATGAACCTGAGTCAAACCAAACGTCCATGATATCTGTTTCTTTCTTGAACTCGCCATTTGGTGAACCTGGATGAGTAAATCCTTCTGGCAAGAGGTCCTTAGCATCACGTTCCCACCAGATGATAGAACCGTGTTCCTCAAAGAGTTGAGCTACATGTTCAATAGTCTCAGCAGTCATGATTGGCGTTCCGTCTTCAGCATAGAAGATAGGAAGGGGAACTCCCCAAGCACGTTGACGAGAGATAACCCAGTCGCCACGGTCACGAATCATATTGTAAAGACGCACTTTACCCCATTCTGAATGGAATTTCACTTTTTCAATTTCGTCCAAGATTTCTTGGCGGAATTTTGATACAGAGGCAAACCATTGTGGAACAGCACGCCAGATGATTGGTTTCTTGGTACGCCAGTCAAATGGGTAGGAGTGAGAGATTTCTTCTTGGGCAAGGAGAAGATTACCAAGTTTCTCGATAACCGTTGGAACTACCTTGTCATAGAATTGACCTTCGAACTCAGCACCTGCATTTGCCATCATAATACCGCGTTCATTAACCGTTACAGCAACTTCAAGGCCGTTAGCAACACCGACATTGTAGTCATCCTCACCAAAACCTGGAGCCGTATGGACGATACCTGTACCAGAGTCAGTCGTAACGTGGTCACCAAGGATTACCAACTCATCTACAGCCGTATCCCAAGGGTGGACTGTCACAATGTGATTCAATTCTTGCCCACGATAGGTCGCCAAGACTTGGACATCAGTCCAATCAAACTTTTCAGACAAACTAGCCAACAATTCTGAAGCAACCACAAACTTACGAGTTTCACCAGCTGGTTGAACGACCACGTAATCAATATCCGCTCCAACTGTCAATCCACGAGAAGCAGTGATGGTGAATGGAGTGGTTGTCCAAACAACAATATACGTATCTGTATCGAGGACACCTTTACCATCTTTTACCTTGTTGGCATAGTAGAGAGAAGTTGAAATCAAGTCATGGTATTCAATTTCCGCTTCAGCAAGGGCTGACTCAGAAGACCATGACCAGTAAACTGGCTTGGCACCACGGTAGATATAGCCTTTTTTAGCCATCTCACCAAAAACACGGATCTGAGCTGCTTCATAGTCTGGAGTCAAGGTTACATAAGGATTTTCCCAGTCACCAGAAACACCCAAACGTTTAAAGTCTTCACGTTGTTTATCAACTTGAGAAAGAGCGTAGTCACGGCAAAGTTTCAAGTACTCAACCAAGTCCATTTCTTTGCGTTTAACGCCCTGTTTTGCCAAGACTTGCTCGATTGGCAATCCATGTGTATCCCAACCTGGGATGTATGGTGCATAAAAACCTGACATAGACTTCGAACGAACAATGATATCTTTGGAAATTTTGTTCATAGCGTGTCCAACGTGGATATTTCCGTTTGCATACGGAGGACCATCATGTAAGGTGAAATGCGGTTTTCCTTGGTTCAATTCTTGACGACGTTGGTAAAGTTTTGCTTCTTCCCATTCTTTTTGCCAAACTGGCTCTTTGGTTGGAAGACCAGCACGCATTGGAAAGTCTGTTTTTCCAAGATTAAGGGTATCTTTGAGTTTCATTATATCTCCTTTATTATATAGACAAATTAAAAACCACGACTCGCAAAAAGGACGAAAATCGTGGTACCACCTTTGTTCGAAAAAAGACCATGTCTCTTTTCCTCTTTTCCCGTAACGTGGGGAACGTCCAGTCTTACTGCTTTCAGACTAGATTGCTTGAGAGGATAATCTAACCACTAGGGAT
>CAURRB010000050.1:0-10874 GCA_963527085.1 Streptococcus oralis | reverse complement strand
TCCTAATCAGCTCCTTAACGCTGAATGATAAGGTGATTTATCAAGGATTGGTTGGCGATCTCTACCGTTTTCTATCGCAAGCTCATTTTTCAGATAAAAACTAAGAAATTTCTTAGTTTTTTCTTGTTTTTGTTGATTTTTTCACAATGTTTCTATAAAATAGAAGAATAGAAAGGTTGTGATTTTGTGAAAGATAAACAGTCTGCTATTCCAAAAGCAACAGCAAAAAGACTCTCTCTTTACTATCGAATTTTTAAGAGATTTCATGCAGAAAAAATCGAACGTGCCAACTCCAAGCAAATTGCAGAGGCTATCGGTATTGATTCTGCGACCGTTCGTCGGGATTTTTCCTACTTTGGTGAACTAGGTCGTCGTGGTTTTGGTTACGATGTCAAAAAATTGATGAATTTTTTTGCTGATCTCCTAAATGATAACTCCATTACAAATGTTATGCTGGTTGGGATTGGAAATATGGGACATGCCCTTCTCCACTACCGCTTTCATGAGCGTAACAAGATGAAAATTATCATGGGCTTTGACCTAGATGACCATCCAGAAGTTGGAAGTCAGACACCTGATGGGATTCCAATCTATGGTATCTCACAGATTAAAGAAAAAATCAAAGAAGCAGATGTCAAAACTGCTATCCTAACAGTTCCAAGTGTTCAATCACAAGAAGTTGCCAATCTTTTGGTTGATGCAGGTATAAAAGGTATTCTCAGCTTTTCCCCTGTCCACCTTCACCTCCCAAAAGATGTGGTCGTTCAGTATGTCGATTTAACAAGCGAACTCCAAACTCTCCTCTATTTTATGCGTAAAGAGGATTAGAAAGCGAAAGCATTTATGAAAAAACCAGTTATTGGGATTACAGGAAATGAAAAAGCTCATCCAGATGATGACATCATGATGAGCTATGCAGCAAAGGGCTTTGTTGAAGGAGTCAAAGACGCTGGCGGAATTCCAATCATCCTACCGATTGGTGATCAAGAAATGGCTGCCTATTACATCAGTATCATTGATAAGCTCATCCTAACGGGTGGGCAAAATGTTGATCCAAAATACTATGGTGAACCAAAGGCTATTGATAGTGATGACTACCACCTTCAAAGAGATATTTTTGAACTAGCACTTATCAAAGAAGCGATTAAGCAAAAGAAGCCAATTTTCTCTGTTTGTCGGGGTACTCAACTTTTCAATGTCGCCATGGGAGGAACGCTACACCAAGATATCGAGGATCATTGGCAGGACTGTTCAGCCGAATACACGACCCAACGCCTCGTAACGGAACCTGATACCATTCTCCGAGAAATCTATGGAGAAATCTCTCATATCAACTCCTTCCACCACCAGAGCATTAAAGATCTAGCTTCAAATCTTAAGGTTGTAGCACATGATCCTAAAGATGGAATCATTGAGGCTGTGACAACTACGGACGGCTTTCCTTATCTTGGTGTTCAATGGCATCCTGAATTTCTCTTTGAAAATCGTCCCAAGGATAAAACGCTGTTTGACTATGTTGTTAACGAACTCTAGGACTTATAAATAGGTTATTAAATCATGAATGAAATTAAAATACCTTCTACTCATGAGATTTTGAGAGATATAGAAGCTAATGTTTTCATATCTTATAAGGAAAAGGAAGCTAATCTTTTCTTATCAAACAATGAAAAAGAAATAAGTGTTTGCTTTCATCTTTCTAATCTCTATAGACTTTTAACAGCGGAAAGTTACCAATCTTTTTCTAAGAATAAAGAGAATTTCGATAAACTATCTCAAAAAGAAAAAGAAAAACAGCTGAAAGAAATGTCTAAAAAGGCAAAACTATTTTGTAAAAAGGCAGATGCTAAACTAAAAAGTAAATTTCATTCAAGTCTTTACTTTTACAGAGATATTCTCATTCATAAAAAAAGATATTATAAAATCGAAGATTTCAATGCAATTGTCGACTTTATCGTTCAAGAAAATTTACTTGTACCCACGATAAAACCTCTTCCTGTTATCAATTTGACAGAAGTAGATTCCTATGTTTTAAAAGTGATTGAGTAAGATCATGTGTAATCTTAAATCAAATCCGTCTTTTCACGGTAACTAAAGTAATCCGAGTGCGAGACAATCAAATGGTCCAAGAACACAATTCCCATCAGTTCGCAGGCTTCCTTGACTAGTTTAGTGACATGATTATCATTTCGACTAGGAGACACTGCACCAGATGGATGATTGTGAACGAGAATCACGGAGGTAGCCATATGCTTGAGGGCATAGTGAAGAATTTCCCTCGGTTCAGCAATGCTGCGTGTCGCAGATCCGATAAAAATAGTTTGCTGATGGATGATTTGATTTTGAGTATTGAGATAGAGCGCCACTAGGTGCTCTTGTTTTTTGTCGCCAAGTTCCTGTTGCATTTTCTTGGCTAGCTTTTGACTACTGAGAATACTTTCCATCTCAAGGGTTTCGTGTTTGTGAATACGATGCCCCAGTTCAATCACCGCTTGTAGTTCAATGGCTTTTATTCGCCCAATACCAGACAGACTCTGCAATTCCTGCAGGGTCATTTTCTTTAAATCAGTTAGACTGCTCAAACTGTTCAAGATTCTCTGGGAAATTTCAAAAACATTAGCTTGACGTGTTCCGGTTCTGAGCAGAATTGCTAGCAACTCTTGATTGCTCAGAGCCTCTACTCCTTCTTTAACTAGTCTTTCTCTAGGCAAGAGTGAATCTTCTTGGAATGAAATACTGTACATAAAAATCCTCCTCACTTTATTATTCGTGAGGAGGATGAAAAATTAGATTTTTTTCTCAATTGGAGCAACGCTGGCTAGGAGTTTTTTAAGTCCTACTTCTGGGAAGTTAATTTTCAGTTCCTGAGTATCACCGCTACCAGAGACTTCCAGAACAGTTCCCTCTCCCCATTTCTTGTGAAGAGCAATATCTCCGATAGACCAACTTGTATCAGTCGAATCTTTTTTATTTCCGGCTGCAAATTGTCCAAATGGGAGACCACTTGACTGGATAGAGCTTGGTGTGGCATTGCGTTTTCGTTCTTGAAGGGCCTGAGCTAGGCTCATACCTTGACCAAAGGCCACTCCGCCACTGCTATAAGATGCCTTAAAGCTAGTATTCGCTGGACGGGCCAAGCCTTGATAGTCAAGTAAGTCCGAACTGATTTCATTGATGAAACGTGTTGGACGATTGTAGTTGGTACGCCCAAAAAGCAAGCGAGAGTTGGCGTTGGTCAGATAGAGGATTTTCTCCGCACGCGTAATACCCACATAGGCCAGACGGCGTTCTTCTTCTAATTCATCTGGATCCTCGGCCGCACGGCTAAGGGGAAAGACATTTTCCTCCATCCCAATGATAAAGACAACTGGGAACTCAAGTCCCTTAGCTGCGTGCAAGGTCATCAAGGTTACTTCTGATGTCTCCTGACTGCCTGAATCTGTATCTGCAATCAAAGCCAAGTCATTCAAGAAACGACTGAGTTTATCCAAACCTGTTTCTTCTTCTTGACTATCAGGATTGTCATCAAAGTTCTTGGTAACAGATAGGAACTCTTCGATATTTTCAACCCGCGCCTTGCTTTCCAAGGTTGCCTGAGCATTAAGAATATCGACATAACCTGTTTTTTCTAGAACAGCCTCCACCAGCTCGGTGATGGTTAATTGGTCCAGTTGCTCCCGAAAATCCAGAATCATATTGGCGAACTCCCAGATAGACTGAGCTGCCTTACCCTTGATTCCTGATAACATGATATTTGCTGAAGCATCCAGCATAGACATATCTTGCATATTCGCAAAGTCGCGAATTTTCTCAACGGTTCCTGGGCCGATTCCGCGTTTAGGTTCGTTAATAATGCGCTCAAAACTGATATTGTCACTCAGATTGGCAATGAGATTAAGGTAGGCGATAATATCACGGATTTCCTTACGGCTGTAGAACTTGGTCCCGCCGACCATAGTATAAGGAATATTGGACTTTAGGAGGGCCTCCTCAATAGTACGGGATTGTGCATTAGTCCGATAAAGAACCGCAAAATCCTTGTGGAGGAAGTTTTGAGTTCGACCAAGTTCATCGATGGTTTTGGCTACAAAAACAGCCTCATCTTGTTCGTCATTTGCGCGATAATAAACAATTTGCTCTCCATCCGCATTCTGGGTCCAGAGATTCTTAGGACGACGATTTTGATTGTTTTTGATGACGTCATTGGCAGCTTGGAGAATGGTTTTTGTTGAACGATAATTTTCCTCTAACAAAACGACCTTGGCGTTAGGGTAATCTTTCTCAAAATCCAAGATATTCTGCATATCAGCCCCACGCCAACCGTAGATGGACTGGTCAGCATCACCGACTACG
Organism: Streptococcus oralis; assembly: GCA_963527085.1. Lineage (GTDB taxonomy): Bacteria > Bacillota > Bacilli > Lactobacillales > Streptococcaceae > Streptococcus > Streptococcus oralis_CV. The sequence goes on along the minus strand of CAURRB010000050.1, from coordinate 6,524 downwards.
CAGATATTTTTAAAGCGTGAAGCCAAGAGTTTGACCAATTGATACTGGGCATGGTTGGTATCTTGGTACTCATCAACATGAATGTACTGGAACTTCTGCTGATAGTAAGTCAAGACGTCAGGATTTTGATCAAAGAGACGCAGGGTCAGCATAATCAAATCATCAAAGTCAACCGACTCTGACTGACGAAGCTCTTTTTGATAGGCTGTGTAACACTGAGCTACGATTTGCGTATACATATCACCAGCTTGAGCAGCATAAGCCACATCATCAATTAGGTCGTTCTTAGCATTGGAAATGGTTCCCAAAATAGTCCGTTCATTCCATTTTTTAGGATCCAAGTTTAATTGCTTGAGAATGCGTTTCATGAGGGTTCGCTGTTCACCAGGATCCACAATAGTAAAATTTCGGTTGTAGCCAATATGATCCGCATCGCGACGTAGGATACGAACACACATGGAGTGAAAGGTCGCAATCAGACAGTCCTGAGTAGCTGGATTGAGCCCATAGGCACGCTCCTTCATCTCACGCGCAGCCTTATTGGTAAAGGTAATGGCCAAGATATTCCAAGGATTGACCATCTTTTCATCAATCAAGTAGGCGATTCTGTGAGTTAAAACACGAGTCTTTCCAGAACCAGCCCCCGCCATGATCAATAATGGACCTTCTGTCGTTTGCACCGCCTCAGCTTGACGGTCATTCATTCCATTCAATAATGCGTTCATTTTCTCTTCCTTACTCTTGAAGTCAATGTTTCTATTATATCAAAAATCAGGGAAAATATCTTTACCTAGACTGGTTTCGTCTAGAAAGTAACTCTATTATCAGCTGAAGACAAGGCCTCATATCTAGATAAGAAAAAGAGCTTGGATAGCATTTCCAAACTCTTTTAATATCATCTAAATCTTAGAACAAGCCTAAAACGGTTCCGTCACTTTCAACATCCATGTTGAGAGCTGCAGGTCGTTTTGGAAGTCCTGGCATGGTCATGACATCACCAGTCAGAGCAACAATGAAGCCAGCTCCTAATTTTGGTACCAATTCACGAATGGTAATTTCAAAGTTTTCTGGCGCTCCAAGTGCATTTGGATTGTCTGAGAAACTGTATTGAGTTTTCGCCATACAGATTGGCAATTTGTCCCAACCATTCTGAACGATTTGGGCGATTTGCGTTTGGGCTTTCTTCTCAAAGTTCACTTTGCTACCACGATAGATTTCAGTGACAATTTTTTCAATCTTTTCTTGGACAGAAAGGTCATTGTCATAAAGACGAGTGTAGTTGGCTGGATTTTCAGCAATAGTCTGAACAACCGTTTCGGCAAGCGCTACTCCACCTTCCGCACCATTTGCCCAAACACTTGCTAATTCAACTGGCACATCAATTGAGGCACATAGTTCCTTCAAGGCTGAGATTTCAGCTTCTGTATCAGAAACAAATTCGTTAATCGCGACAACTGCAGGCACTCCAAATTTACGGATGTTCTCAACATGGCGTTTCAAGTTAGCAAAACCTACACGAACCGCTTCAACGTTTTCTTCTGTCAAAGCATCTTTGGCCACACCACCATTCATCTTAAGGGCACGGAGGGTTGCAACAATGACTACCGCATCTGGAGAAGTTGGCAAGTTTGGTGTCTTGATATCAAGGAATTTCTCAGCGCCAAGGTCTGCACCAAAACCAGCTTCAGTGACTGTATAATCCGCCAAGCGAAGGGCTGTGCTCGTTGCCAAAACAGAGTTACATCCATGAGCGATATTGGCAAATGGACCACCATGTACAAAGGCAGGTGTACCGTAAATTGTCTGAACCAAGTTCGGTTTGATAGCATCTTTCAAAATCAATGCTAAAGCTCCCTCTACCTGTAAATCACCAACAGTAACTGGTGTACGGTCATAGCGATAGCCAATAACGATGCTAGCCAAGCGCTTTTTCAAATCTTCAATATCAGTCGCCAAGCAAAGAATGGCCATGATTTCTGAAGCAACTGTAATATCAAAACCATCCTCACGAGGAATACCGTTTAGAGGACCACCAAGCCCAACGGTTACATGACGAAGGGCACGGTCATTCAAGTCTACTACACGTTTCCAGAGAATACGACGTTGGTCGATTCCCAGCTCATTTCCTTGGTGTAAGTGGTTGTCAATCAAGGCAGAAAGAGCGTTGTTAGCAGTTGTAATGGCATGCATATCCCCGGTAAAGTGAAGATTGATATCCTCCATTGGCAACACTTGGGCATAACCACCACCGGCTGCACCACCCTTAATCCCCATTACTGGGCCAAGAGACGGTTCGCGAATAGCAATCATGGTTTTCTTACCAATCTTGTTCAAGGCATCCGCAAGACCAATGGTAATGGTTGATTTTCCTTCACCTGCTGGTGTCGGGTTAATGGCAGTAACCAAGATTAATTTTCCAACTGGATTGCTCTCAACTGCACGAATTTTATCAAAGCTGAGCTTAGCCTTGTACTTTCCATACAACTCCAAATCATCGTAAGAAATACCAAGTTTCTCAACAACATCAACGATTGGTTTCAACTCAATACTCTGTGCGATTTCAATATCTGTTTTCATTCAAAACTCCTCTAACCTCTAATGTGATAATTCATTATAACACAAAACAAGATTTTTAACATCCATAAACTCTCTAAACGTTCGTAAATATCTTGTATTTCAAGATTTTTAGGGCCCTTTGAAAAATTTTATATGGCTTTATAGTTATAAACTATAGTGTAGCTTTGTTTTAGCAAAATTTTATCGCTTTCATTTTACTTACTGTTTATTTTTGTGTACAATAGTGCTATGAAAATTTTAGTCACATCGGGCGGTACAAGTGAAGCTATCGATAGTGTCCGCTCTATTACTAACCATTCTACAGGTCGCTTGGGGAAAATCATCACAGAAACCTTGCTTGCTGCGGGGCATGAAGTTTGTTTGATAACGACAAAACGAGCTCTGAAGCCAGAAGCTCATCCCAACCTAAGCATTCGAGAAATTAATAATACCAACGACCTTCTAGTTGTGATGCAAGAACTTGTTAAGGAATATCAGGTCTTAATCCACTCAATGGCTGTGTCTGACTACACTCCTGTTTATATGACAGGACTTGAGGAAGTTGAGGCTAGCTCCAATTTGGAAGAATTCTTAAACAAGCAGAATCATCAAGCTAAGATTTCTTCAACTGATGAGGTTCAGGTCTTATTCCTGAAAAAAACACCCAAAATCATCTCTCTAATCAAAGAATGGAATCCAGCTATTCATCTGATTGGGTTCAAACTATTGGTTGATGTTACTGAGGATCATCTTATTGAAGTTGCTAGACAGACTCTTGTCAAGAACCAGGCTGACTTAATAATCGCAAATGACCTGACTCAAATTTCAGCAAATCAGCATCGCGCAATCTTTGTTGAGAATGATCATCTTCAAACCGTTCAAACCAAAGAGGAAATAGCAAACCTCCTCCTTGAAAAAATTCAAGCATACGATTTTTAGAAAGGAAAGCCATGGCAAATATTCTCATCGCAGTGACAGGTTCCATTGCCTCCTATAAATCAGCTGACCTAGTCAGTTCCTTGAAAAAACAGGGCCATCAGGTCACTGTCTTAATGACTGAGGCAGCGAGAGAGTTTATCCAACCGTTAACACTACAGGTCCTCTCTCAAAATCCTGTCCACCTTGATGTCATGAAGGAACCTGCTCCTGATCAAGTGAATCATATCGAACTAGGCAAAAGGACCGACCTTTTTATTGTAGCCCCAGCTACTGCTAATACCATCGCAAAGTTAGCCCATGGATTTGCTGATAACATGGTGACAAGTACAGCACTTGCCCTACCAAACCACGTCAAAAAGTTAGTCGCACCAGCCATGAATACAAAGATGTATGACCATCCGGCAACTCAGGCTAATCTAAAAATATTAGAGACCTATGGTTATCAGATTATCTCTCCAAAAGAATCTCTACTAGCCTGTGGCGATCACGGCAAAGGCGCCCTAGCTGACCTGAATACTATTTTAGAAAGAATAAAGGAAACCCTCAATGAACAAACACTCTAACATTGCACCGATTGCTATCTTTTTTGCAGTTATGCTCGTTATCCACTTTTTGAGTTCTCTCCTATTTAACCTTTTCCCATTCCCGATTAAACCAACTATCGTTCATATTCCAGTCATTATTGCTAGTATCATCTATGGCCCTCGAGTTGGAGTTACACTTGGTTTTCTTATGGGACTATTGAGCTTAACGGTAAACACGATTACCATCCTTCCAACCAGCTACCTCTTCTCACCATTCGTACCGAACGGAAATATCTATTCTGCTATTATCGCTATTGTCCCTCGCGTTTTGATTGGGCTGACACCTTACTTGGTTTATAAATTATTAAAAAATAGAACAGGTCTCATCTTTGCTGGTGCTCTCGGTTCCCTTACCAACACCGTCTTTGTCCTTGGGGGAATCTTCTTCCTTTTTGGAAATGTCTTCGATGGCAATATCCAAAAACTCCTAGCAACCGTTATTTCTACAAACTCAATTGCCGAGCTTGTCATCTCTGCCGTTCTAACAGTAGCAATTGTTCCCCGTCTCGAAACCTTGAAGAAATAAAAAAACAACTCCACTTTCATCCTGAAGGTGGAGTTTAGCCTTTAAAACATAAGAAACATCAATAGAATGTGAAAGCCAAAGCGCAGGAGTTGATACGAAAGAGGTGTAGGTTGCTGACTTTTCTGACTATCCAAGTATAGAGTTAGTGACAGTAAAATCAAACCAAAAGCAATCACCATTCTGACCAAATAGGCAATTTCTAGTATTGCTGCCATCAAAAGAAAACCTAATAAAGGAAGGCTAAAAAGTGAAACAGCCAAGCTACTTGCTAATAGAGAGAGTAGCGAAAGGACTAATAAACTATAAACTAGGAAACGAGTCCAACCTGAGACTACTTTCCCTTCACTTTTCTGTTTTGACATCATCACGATTACCACGATTAGGTAAACAAAAAGTATCATCACATTTTCTCCTCAGTTCCTATTATTCTTTACCACATTTTAACCAAATTTTCCTGAAAAATCAATAATGCTTCTTGACTTGATTGGTGATTTATTGTACTATACTTGTGTATATACAGATAAATGGAGGTTCTTATGGATATACGAAAAAAAACGCAGTTTATGACTATGACTGCCCTACTCACTGCAATAGCGATTTTGATTCCAATCATTATGCCTTTTAAAATCGTTATCCCACCGGCTTCTTACACCCTGGGAAGTCATATCCCCATCTTTATCGCCATGTTTCTTTCGCCTTTGATGGCTGCTTTTGTGATTATTGCTTCTAGTCTTGGTTTTCTGATGGCAGGCTATCCGCCTGTTATTGTACTCCGTGCCTTCTCTCACATTGTTTTTGGCACTTTGGGGGCTTTGTACTTAAAGAAATTCCCTGAAACCTTGGATAAACCAAAGGCATCTTGGATTTTTAACTTTGTTTTGGGTGTTGTTCATGCTATCGCTGAAGTAATAGCTTGTATCATCTTTTATGCTACTTCAGGGACAAATGTTGAAAATATGTTTTATGTTCTCTTTGTCCTAGTTGGTTTTGGCACAATCGTCCATAGTATGGTAGACTATACATTAGCACTAGCTGTCTATAAAGTGCTTCGAAAACGTCGCTAAAAGGAAGAACTATGACAAAGGATCGCAAACAAGCTCTTCTCAAACTATTAAAAGAGGCACCAAAAGCTCTCAATGGTCAAACATTGGCTGAACACTTTCATGTTACGCGCCAGGTCATTGTACAGGACATCGCTATTCTCCGAGCAGATGGGGCTCCTATCCTATCCACCAATCGTGGTTATATCTACAAAGAAAATGATGCCAGCCCCTACGTTCACAAACTCTTTAAAGTGAAACATGAACTGGAAGAAATCGGTCAGGAACTACTAGCCATTGTAGATAACGGCGGACGCGTTCAAAATATCTTAATCGATCATCCCGTTTATGGCGAAATTGAAACCCTACTCAAACTCACTTGCCGCCGAGATGTCCAGCACTTTCTGGAACAAGTCGAGAATTCAGACTTTAGACCCCTTTCTGAATTGACAGACGGCATCCATTACCACCTTGTTGAAGCAGAAACACAACAAGACCTCCACTATATCGAGGAGGCCTTGGATCAGTTAGGTTATTTAGTAAAAGACTAGAAAATTTCTTTTTCCCAGCCGTCCTCTGTGCGGTGGCGATAGAAGAACTCAGACTTGTCAGGTGCTTCCATCATTTCCATCAGAGGCAACATATCATAGGCCAGATCCAAATTTGGAATCTGGTCTTTTTGTACCCAAGATACTTCTCCTTCATCTGAAGATTGGAGATTTCCAGTAAACTCTGTCGCTTTATAGCAAACGACGATGTAGCGCCCACCTGTATCTAAGGGCCAGTTTTTAATGCCGACTAGTTGTGGATTCTGAATGGTTAGACCTGTTTCTTCATAAATCTCACGAATGACAGACTCGGCAAAGGCCTCGCCATTCT
>CAURRB010000049.1:0-10898 GCA_963527085.1 Streptococcus oralis | reverse complement strand
CCTCAAATCGTGCCCATTCTTCTTGGAAACCTTTATCCCACCAAGAGAGATGAACACTTGCAAGAGCAAGTTCCTTGCCTTCAACCTCTGTCTCAGCCAAGGCAACACGGCGAGTATGATAGTCTGTTGGATCATCTACATCCGAAACTAAAATTTCTCTGGCTTTAATCGGTGTCTTAGATAAGATAGCTACTCCTTCATGGTAGCGGTCATAGCCAATATGATTGTAAGCCCAAGTCCAGTAGTAGTTTTTCCCTTTCTCAGCCAATTTTTCGACCAGAAGTCGAACATAGTGATCCTGATGAATGGGTTCTGCTGATGGTAAAGCTTGATAGTGATTGTTAACCTCTACCTCCGGCGAAGTCATTTCTTGATTGATTTCTTGGAAACAAATCAAATCATAGTCCTTATCGAGAATGTCTTGGAGCAAGATTTGGAATTTTTCCTCTGCTTCCTTCTCCATCCAACTGTGGGTATTGAGTGTTAGAAATTTCATGCATTTCTCCTAAAACAAGAGGTTGGAAAACAGCTTCCAACCCCAAGTATATTACAATTCTACTTTAGCAACTGCTGTTTTAGCTGCAAGAGAACCTGTTTGTTCTAATTTAACTGATTTAAGGACATCACCATTTGTGAAGACAACCACTGTTGATGTTTTGCGTCCTGCTTCTCGAATAGCATCCAAGTCAGCTGTGACAAGAAGATCACCAGCAGCTACTTTTTGTCCTTCAGAGACATGAACAGTAAATGGTTTTCCTTCAAGACTTACTGTATCCAAACCAATATGAACAAGCACTTCAAGACCTGAGTCAGTGACAAGACCAAGAGCGTGTTTTGTTGGGAAGATACTTGATACAGTACCAGTAACTGGAGATACAATGTTACCATTTGCTGGTTCTACTGCAAATCCATCACCCATCATTTTTTGAGCAAAAACTGGATCTTCCACTTGTTCCAAAGCAACAACTTGACCGTCAGCTACTGAGTAAACTTCTTCAGTTACACCTTTGTAGTGTACAGTATTTTGTTGGTTTTCTGTCATTTGGCTTGGAAGAGTTTCAGGAATAATTTCACCTGAGTCAAGAATATCTTGGATATCAGATTTCAATACGTCAGCTTTTGGTCCGTAGATAGCTTGGACACCTTGTCCTTTCATGACAAGACCCATAGCTCCTTCTGCTTTCCATTGTTCCTCAGTACCAACGCGATCTGCATCTTTAACAGTTACACGAAGACGAGTCATACATGCATCCACATCTACGATATTTGCACGACCACCAAGAAGGTTAATGATATTTACGGCTTGAGAAGCTGCTGCGACTTTTGGAGTTCCAGGAGTTGCTTCTTCTGATGCTCCTTCAGCTGTTTCGTAGTTTCCGTTACGTCCTGGAGTTGCGTAGTTGAATTTCTTGATCATGAAGTTGGCAATGAAGTACATGATAACCGCAAAGAGAACAGTTACCCAGATAAAGTTAACAATATCCATACCAATACCAGCATTAATTGCCAATGGTGTACGAGTCAAGAATTCAATTGAACCGAATGAGTGGACACGAAGGTGAACAATATCTGCCATAGCAAAGGCAGCACCTTGAACTAGTGAGTATACAAGGTAAAGAGGAGTTGCGATGAACATGAACATGTACTCGATTGGTTCAGTAACCCCTGTCAAGAATGTTGCAAGAGCTGTCGCAATCATCATACCCTTGTATTGGTGTTTCTTGTCAGCATCAACATTGCGGTAGATAGCAACGATGACACCCATCAAGATACCAAATGAACCGATCATTTGTCCAACTTTGAAACGAGCTGGAGTGACTGTTGTAAGAAGGTGTTGGTATTGGTCAGCATTTGAACCTTTAAGGTTAACAAGGTCAGTTACCCATGCAAGCCAAAGTGGATCTTGACCAAATACTTGTGTTCCTTTTGCTGCACCAGTTAACACTTCGTATGTTCCACCAAGAGCTGTGTAGTTCATTGGGATTGTCAACATGTGGTGAAGACCGAATGGCAAGAGCAAACGTTCCAAAGTACCATACAAGAATGGTGCAAGGACTGGAGCAGTTTCTTGTGAGTTGGCAATCCAAATACCAAAGTTGTTGATACCTGTTTGAACTACTGGCCAAAAGGCAGCAAGTGCAATCGCTGCAATAGTTGAACGAAGAATAACGACGAATGGTACGAAACGTTTACCATTGAAGAATGAAAGGGCATCAGGAAGTTTACGGAAGTTGTAGTATTTGTTATAAGCTGTTGCCCCAACAAAACCAGAGATAATCCCTACGAAAACCCCCATGTTAAGCGCTGGTGCCTCAAGAACGCTGATAAAGTAGTCAGCAACCTTGATTGAACCACCAAAGAAGGTAGTAACCATTGCTTCAGGGTTTTTCAACATATCACCTGTAACACCGAAGATAGTACCTGTGATACGGTTAATCAAGATAAAGGCAAGTCCGGCTGCAAATGCACCACCTGCACGTTCTTTTGCCCAGCTTCCCCCAATAGCAAGGGCAAACAAGATATGAAGGTTACCGATAACCCCCCAACCAATTTGCTCAAGGATTCCACCTGTAATCACTAGAGGAGCAAGGTTTGGGTCGATCATCACGATTGATTTACCGATTGAGATCATCAATCCCGCCGCTGGCATAACGGCGATAACCACCATTAAAGCCTTACCGAATTTTTGCCAAAATTCGAAAGACAAGACATTTTTGAATGTAGCTTTCATCATTCAAATCTCCTTTATTTTATTTAGGCAAACGTTTTACGAAAACGTTTGCATTTGGTTATGTATTAATTATACCACTTTTATTTTTTTTGTAAAGGCTTTTATAAAAAAATTGTCTATTTTTTTAAATTTTTAAAAAGGAAAAAGAGAAGTTTACGAAAACTTCTCTTTTAAATATGTATTATTTTTCTGATTTGTACTGCAATTTGCATTTAAATCCAACTAGATCTTCAAGAATCGACGCATTGAAATCCCTGAACCAATTGAACCAATGAAAATTCCGATTACAAATAATAGGACTGTCATCAGAGGAATAAACACATCTGGTGTAATCATTGACAAGTTTTGACCTACCAAGGATTTATTGACAGATTGATAAACCATATTGTAAACAAAAAATACAAGGACAGAAGGAATCGCTGCACCAAGCAAGCCAATAAAAGCACCTTCTAGCAAGAATGGACCACGGATATAGCCATTTCTCGCTCCTACCAGACGCATGATTTGAATCTCACGACTACGTGAAATAATGGTGATACGGATGGTATTGGAAATGAGGAAGACTGCGATAAAAATCAAGAGCCCTGCAATAACCAATCCCCAAACACGGATAAAGGAAGCCAATTCAAAAAGTCGTTGAGTGTTGGCTCCACCATCTTGAACCTCTGATACTCCCTCAATTTTCTTAGCTTCTTCAGCTACCGTTTTAACATCACTCGGAGAATTTGTATCGACGATATAGGCATCATAGAGAGGGTTTGCATCCCCTTCAAAGACCTTCCAATCGTCACCCATTGTTTCCGTTAGTTTTTCGTACTGTTCTTCTTTACTTGAGAAGGTAACACTTTTAACAGCAGGTATAGCTTTCAAGGCATCATAGACCTTGTGGTAGTCATTATTGGTAACTGTCTGACCTTCTTTTTCAATCGTTTCACTGTTATCAGCTACATCCTTACGAATGTATACCATGACCCGAACGTTGTTTTCAATATCGGTAGCCAGTTTTGCTGTATTAAAAATTACAGATGCAAACAGGGCAACAAGTGTCAAGGTAATCATAACCGAACTCACTGCTGCTACTGTCATCCAGCCATTTCGTTTTAAACTTTTTAATGATTCAAATAAATGGCGAAAAAATCTACTAATCATCGTATCCATATTCTCCTTTAGCTTCGTCACGAACGACACGGCCATTTTCAATGGCAATGACACGGTGGCGCAAGGTATTTACAATCTGGCTATTGTGGGTAGCCATCAAGACAGTAGTACCTTGGAGATTGATGCGTTCCAACAGATTCATAATTTCCCATGAATTATCCGGGTCCAAGTTTCCTGTCGGCTCATCGGCAATCAATACTTTAGGATTGTTGACAATCGCACGAGCAATCGCAATCCGTTGCTGCTCTCCACCTGAGAGTTCATTAGGGAAAGAGCGAACCTTATGTTTCAAACCAACCAAGTCCAATACTTCCATAACACGTTTTTTGATGTTGCGACGGCTCTCACCGATTACTTCCATTGCATAGGCAATATTCTCATAAACGGTCTTCTTAGGCAAAAGTTTGTAATCCTGAAAGACTACCCCGACACTACGACGTAGAAGCGGGACATCTTTCTTCTTAATTTTAACTAAATTAAAGCCTGCAACTGATAGGCTTCCTTTTTCGATCTTTACTTCTCGGTATAAAGCTCGAATAAAGGTTGACTTACCTGCCCCAGAAGGTCCTACGATATAGGCAAACTCTCCTGGTTCAATGGTAACAGATACACCACGCAGGGCAGTCGTTCCATTGTCATACTTTTTGACAACATCTCTCATTTCAATGATTGACATATGAGTTCCTTTCTATCTTAGCTGATTCGCCACTTGAGGTAGGCATCGATAAAACCATCAAGGTCTCCATCCATCACCTTATCTACCTGAGCAACTTCAAAGCTTGTACGGTGATCTTTTACCATAGTGTAAGGCGTGAAAACATATGAACGGATTTGACTTCCCCAAGTGATTTCTTTTTTCTCACCTTTAAGGGAATCAACTTCCGCAGCTTTCTTTTCTTGCTCCATTTGATAGAGCTTAGCCTGCAACATCTTCATGGCACGATCTCTATTTCCATACTGGGTACGATCGACCGTTGATTGGACGACAGTTCCCGTAGGAATGTGTGTCAAACGCACACCTGTTGAAACCTTATTGACGTTTTGTCCACCAGCACCACCTGAACGGAAGGTATCCATTTTGATATCATCTTCACGAATCTCCACTTCGATGGTATCATCCAACTCAGGCATAACCTCTACGGATGTAAATGAAGTATGGCGACGTTTGGCAGAGTCAAATGGCGAAATACGGACCAAACGGTGAACACCCATTTCTGACTTGAGAAGACCATAGGCATTAGGTCCTTCAAAGGATAGGGTTACCGACTTGATACCAGCTTCATCTCCTGCTTGGTAATCCAAAACTTCTACTTTAAAACCTTTAGCATTTCCATAACGAGTGTACATACGAAGCAACATATCACCCCAGTCCTGAGCCTCAGTACCACCGGATCCTGGATGAATTTCCAAGATGGCATTATTATGGTCATAAGGTTCTGACAAGAGAAGGGTCATCTCGTAGCTGGTCATCATCTTATCCAGTTCTGTCAACTGTTCAACCAGTTCATCATGGACTGACTCGTCTTCTGCTAAAAAGTCCAATAAAATCTCAACTTCATCCTGCAACTCTTCCATTTTACGGAAGGTGTTGTAGGTGTTTTTTAATTCATTTAATTCTTGCGACGTTTTTTGGGCCGCGATATTATCGTTCCAAAAATCAGGTTCTGTCATCTTGTTTTCCAAGATGGCAATCTCTTCCTCTAAACCTTCGAGGTCAAAGAGACCCCCTGAAAGAAGCTAATTTTTCACGATTTGCGTCAATTTTTTGACGAATTTCTGAAATGTCCATAGATACTCCTTTTCATATCGTTTTATTATACCATAATCTCTCATTTCTTTCCATATTTTGCTTTTCACCGCTTTTGATAACAGAAGAAAAGAGGCTCTAAAGCCTCTTGTTTAAAGGACTTTAGCAGAGGTATGAGTGATCTCCTCCACTTGAATTCCTTCTTTTTCAAACTTTTCCTTTAATGAAGTCAAATCGATTTTTCCATCAATTTGAACTTCGATGACGACCTTACCATCCTTACGTGGAATGTTAACAGTATGGGAAATATTTAAATCCTCTTCAACGATTAGAGCTACAATTTTTCCCAGTACTCCGACTTCATTTTCTGTAATGAAACGAACGCGAATCCCCTCTTCTCCGTATCCAGCGATTTCCAAGAAAGCCTGAAAAACATCGCGGTCTGTAATGACGCCGTAGACCTGATGATTGTCTACGACTGGTAATATCCCAATTTTATTTTTCAGCATCAGGTAGGTCGCATCTTCTAGACTAGCATAGCCAGAAACAGTCACGACATCTCGAATCATTACATCTTTTACTTTGGTTTTATTCAGAAGATAATTCATCTCGTAGATAGAGAGACTGGTTGCTTTAGATGGGCTGGCTTCCGCAATGGTTCCTTCTGTTACTAATCCGACTAATTGATCGTTTTCGATAACAGGTAAACGGTGCAAACCTTGCTCGCGCATCAAATCTGCTGCGTGTGCTACAGTCGTATCTGGACTGATATAAACTACCTTACGGGTCATGAAATCTTTAACTGCCATGAGACTTCTCCTTCTATATTATTGCTACTTTTATTATACACTTTCTTAGAAAATCTATCAAACGCTTTCATCTCTTTTTCAAGATTTTGAATAATCTGAGAAGTTTGCATAAAATGCCAGTGTAAGTTAAAAGGGAACCGTAGTCCCCTCTCTTCTTAAATCGTAATAGTGTCTCGATCTTTTATCATATAACGTTTTAGAGGGCTAAGACTAGCTAACCAGTATAGTAGACCGCCAAATAGCGCAGTAAATCCGCTACCCGTTGTGATTAAAAAGATGGGACTTTGAATTTGTGCAGTTACAGGGTTGTAGACAAAAAGTACCGCTACCAATAAGGAGATAAATACGCAAGACAAGCCAACTAAGTTAAATCCTTTAGTAAACTCGTAGGCGTCATGCCCTTCAAGGAAATAGGCTGAACGCAAGTCGAGTTTTCGTTTTCTTAAGATAAAATAGTCGACAACAATCATACCAATAATTGGCCCCTGAATATAGGCGGCTAGGGAGATGAAGGAGCCGAAATACTCTTCTACTCCTCCCCAGATAGTGAGTAGACTCACATAAACCATGGCAATCCAAACCATTAGTTTATAGCTTACTTTGGGCATCCCACTTTTGACAATCATACAGTTCACATACGATCCAGTCCCCTGGGTTCCAATATTGGCGAAGGCTACTAGTAGTAAACTTAAGAGAGCAAAGGCTGGTGTGCTTAGAGTTGAAAGCATCGTCGTTGGATCACTTTCATAGACACCTGTTTTGACAAACATGGCTAGAGCCATGACTCCACCTGTCGCAACGAAGAATGGAGCCACAACTCCGTATGATAAGGCTGTAGCCCAATAACCACTGCGTTCTGATTTTGCTAAACGTGGTAAAACCAACGCCTGTGTAGACCAAGAAAAAGCAAAGGCAACATTTCCTTCTCCAGAAAGCATGAAGCGTTCTAACGGCGTCAAATCTCCTTGAGTGGCTGGTTGGATATTCATAATATCCGTTATAGGAACGGCGACAAAGCAGATTCCAACGATGATGAGACCGACAATCAATAAGGCGATGACCAAGAAGCGATTGGTCCATTTAATCACCTCTGGACCTCCAAGAGCAATGAGAGTTCCAAGTAGAACACAGAGGGTTCCAAGAATAGGCGCCCATACTCCCTTGTCCAAACCAAGACCAAAATTATTTGCCAAATGGATCATGGAACTGGCAAAAAGATTGGCCGCAACAGCATACCATCCAAAGTTAGCCAAGCTAATAATGGTTGATAACAGAGCTACACCTCTTTTTCCTAGAACAGCTCTCAACCAAATCCACAAATCAATCCCATATTTAACCGCAAACAGAATTGGGAGACACTCAATAAAGACCCAGATAATGTTAAAGCTAAAAATATTAATCAACATTTGATTAAAGGTCAAATATTGAGCTACATAAGCCCCTTGAGTATAACACCAAGTGGCAATGGCAAAACCACTTGTCGATAGAAAGAGATCCCAAAAAGAATACTGACGATCCTTATTGGTCATGGGTACAATTCCTGTTATGGTTTCTTGTTGGATATAGTCATTCATTTTAGACATATTATTGAATTCCTCCCATCATTGCTAAGATAATCAAAACAAGGTTGATTAGGACTATGGAGATGATTAAAATGAAATCACTTTTTAGGAAGGGTTGAACAAACTCGTAGTTTGGCGACTCCATTTCTTCCAATCTTCTCTTTGTTTCAGTTGATACTAATTCTTCAATTTCAGATGTCGTTTTCATCTCAGTTCTCCTCCAAATACAAGTCAAGGGCCAGTTGTCCATATTGTTTGGTATAGCGATACCAGATGTAAAGAAACTCACCGACTGGTTTTCCGACACTCTCCTGGAACAAAGCCCACAAGAACCAATAATATGAGGTCACTGCTACATAAGCCAAGTAGTGACGTTTGGTTTTCTTATCTGGTACTTCTTGTAGATACAATTCCAGTACTTTTTCAGCATCCTCTACGGTATAGTTGGAACACGCGATAAAGGTCCCCAAATCTCCTGCTGGCTCTCCCATTCCAGAATATTCCCAATCAATCAAGCTCATTTCGCCTGCTTCATTTAACAAAAAATTAGGACTATAGGAATCTCCATGACAAAGGACAACCTGTTTCGGATCATTCTGTAAATAATTTTTGAGAAGTGAGACGGTTTTATCCAGTTCCTCGAGACCATCAAACTCGAACCGATTTCTAGCCTTCAATTTTTCTCTAAAATCAATAATTCCTTCAAATTGGTCAAAGGAATGTTCCGTTTTTTCTCCAGATTGGTGTAATCGTCTCAAGAGGTCCATTGCTTGTGCCACATCATCCCAATTATCATAATCCAGTTGCTTAGCATTGGGAATAAACTCTGAAATCTTCCATCCCTCATCCTTGTTCATGGCTACGAAGGTACGGTCAATCTTTAATTTTGCAGCAATTTCCATAGAAGCTGCTTCACTAGCTCGGTCGATATAATTTTCCGTTCCCCTGCCCGGATGACGGTAAACATATCTTTTTCCTAGACAGTCAAATGAAAATGATGTGTTGGTTAACCCATCTTTTAGAGGTTTGATATTGACAATATCTGAAGCCACACACTTTAATGTCTTACAGATATTATCGATAATAGCTGAGTCTGCATTTACCAAATAACGTTCATCAAATTGACGGAGTTCATCTAGTGAATCAAATTCTTTAACAATATCCGCTGAATAGTGACGAGCTTCTAAAAGGAGTTCCTTGACATGCCGACTATAATAATCCTCCCAAAGCTGTTCCCGATAAGGTTCGTGCTTAAACTCGGTTTCTAAAATTTCCTTGAATTTCTCGCTAAATGCACGGTCAAAATAAACGTGCCCCACCATGGCCCAAGTATTTTCTCCACCAATTTGGATATCAATGATGGTGTGATTCGAATCCTCTATAGCACAATATTCGTCCGTTTGACCTTCTGCAAATATCGTCGAGTAGTAACCTCTATAAATATATTGCTCAAAAGGATTTTCCACAAAATAATTATCTGATGAACAAATATACGTGTTGGAAAGTTGATCTTTAACCAACATAAGAGACGAACAGTTATTGTATTTGTAGTAATCATTATTCACTACAATTTTTACACCAAACTTCTCTGCAAGATAGAACATTTTTTCTTGAAGATAGCCTACAATAACGGTTATATCTTCTATTCCTGCTTCTTGCAGCTGTCTGATTTCCCTCTCTATCAAGCGTTCACCCTTGACTTGAAGTAATCCTTTGGGAATCTCATAAGACAAAGGAGCAAAACGACTACTCATGCCAGCAGCCATTATAATGGCATTTTTTACTCGATAGGGTTCTAAAACTTTCTGGCCTAGTTCAGTTAAGTGAAGTTCCTCATCAACCCACTTCTCTTCTTTCAGTTTTTTCAATAATGTGTTAACTGTCCCTAAAGATAGGTCTAACTCTTCAGCTAACTGTCTCTGAGTAAAGGTCTTTTCTTTATGTATCAACATAAAACGCAAAAGTTTAAATTGTTTTTCTGTTAGCATTCTTAGTCCTCCTGTTCAATTTTTTCTTACTCATATTATAATATGAACAAAAAGGACTGTCAATTCAAATAGGGAAACAATGAGTAAAAATTAAGGCCTTCTTCCCTTTCCTCAAAAACATATAAATAAAAGAGCTCCTTATTCTGGAGCCCTGAAATATTTTATATTTTTGATAAGTAGTCGTATTAGGTGTCGCTTGGCTGCAATCCTTATCCGCCGACTAAAAAGGTCTCCCAGACTATAGAGGGATTGCGTGCGCAATCTCCATCCACAACCTAAACTAGTCTCCCAGACTAGTTTAGCCACCTAGATATGCTTTTCTGACTTCATCTGATGCTGCGAGTTCTTTTCCTGTTCCTGATAGGACAATCTTTCCTGTTTCAAGTACATAACCACGGTCAGAGATAGCGAGGGCCTTGTTAGCGTTCTGTTCAATTAGGAGAACCGTTGTTCCTTGCTTCTGAATATCTTGAATGATATCAAAAATTTCTTGGATAAAGATTGGGGCAAGTCCCATTGACGGCTCATCCAAGAGAAGGAGCTTAGGTGTAGACATAAGAGCGCGTCCCATAGCCAGCATCTGCTGTTCACCACCTGAAAGAGTTGCCGCATCTTGGTTTTTACGCTCTTCCAGACGAGGGAAACGTGAAAAGACTTTTTTCAAGTTGGCTTGATTTTCTTCACGATTTTTCTTTAAAAAAGCTCCCATTTCTAAGTTTTCCATAACAGTCAATCCTGGGAAAACATGGCGTCCCTCAGGAACTTGTGAAAGCCCACCTGCCACGATTTTTTGCGCAGGCAACTTTTGAATTTCTTTTCCTAAAAACTGAATTTTACCAGCACTTGGGCGAACCAAACCTGAAAGGGTACGAAGAATGGTTGTTTTACCAGCACCATTGGCAC
>CAURRB010000048.1:0-11082 GCA_963527085.1 Streptococcus oralis | reverse complement strand
GAATTCGTATTGCGGATCTTTTGGATAAGGATATTTTCCGTGAACGTTTGGAACGTAATCTTGCGGAAAAGAATCGTTTGTTTGAAAAATTATATGATAGTACCCCTATTTCACTTGACGATATTTTTGAAGAATACTATGAGTATGGTCAACAAATTAAGCAATACGTGACAGATACATCCGTTATCTTGAATGATGCGCTTGATAATGGCAAACGTGTGCTGTTTGAAGGTGCGCAAGGTGTCATGTTGGACATTGACCAAGGGACTTATCCATTTGTTACTTCTTCAAACCCTGTCGCTGGTGGTGTGACAATTGGGTCTGGTGTTGGTCCAAGTAAGATTGACAAGGTTGTAGGCGTCTGTAAAGCCTACACAAGTCGTGTAGGAGATGGACCGTTCCCAACTGAATTATTTGATGAAGTGGGAGATCGCATTCGCGAAGTAGGTCATGAATATGGTACAACAACTGGTCGTCCACGTCGTGTGGGTTGGTTTGACTCAGTTGTGATGCGTCACAGCCGCCGTGTATCTGGGATTACCAATCTTTCATTGAACTCTATAGATGTTTTGAGTGGTTTGGATACTGTGAAAATCTGTGTGGCCTATGATCTTGATGGTCAACGTATTGACTACTATCCTGCTAGTCTTGAGCAATTGAAACGTTGCAAGCCTATCTATGAAGAGTTGCCAGGTTGGTCAGAAGATATCACTGGAGTTCGTAATTTGGAAGATCTTCCTGAGAATGCACGTAACTATGTTCGTCGTGTGAGCGAGTTGGTTGGGGTTCGTATTTCAACTTTCTCAGTAGGTCCTGGTCGTGAACAAACTAATATTTTAGAAAGTGTTTGGTCATAGGAGATTTTTAAGATTAGTTTAAGACAGGTTGGGTATACTATAGACAGTTACAAGAAGACCTCCTAACTTGTTGTAACAAATATCCTAAACTTTTCTTTTTCATAATAATCTCCCTATTAAGTCACCGCATTCGGTGGCTTTTTTTGTGTTGAGAATCATGATATAATAATAAAATCGACAAGTAGGAAAAGAGAAGAACGATGAATTATACAGTTGAAGAAAAAGAAGCCTTTATGAGAGAGGCTTTGAGAGAGGCTGAGATTGCTTTAGAACACGATGAAATTCCAATTGGTTGTGTGATTGTCAAGGATGGAGAAATCATTGGTAGGGGGCATAATGCGCGCGAGGAGTTGCAACGGGCGGTCATGCATGCAGAAATCATGGCTATAGAGAATGCGAATGTGAGTGAAGAGAGTTGGCGCCTGCTGGATTGCACGCTTTTTGTGACCATTGAGCCTTGTGTCATGTGTAGCGGGGCGATTGGGCTTGCCCGTATTCCAAACGTAGTCTACGGGGCTAAAAACCAGAAATTTGGTGCAGCTGGGAGCTTGTACGATATTTTGACAGATGAGCGTCTCAATCATCGTGTAGAGGTAGAAACGGGAATTTTGGAAGATGACTGTGCAGCGATTATGCAGGACTTTTTCCGAAATCGACGGAAAAAATAATTTCTCTTTAAAAACAGAGGGGAATGTGGTATAATAAATAGTGGAGCAACAGTTCTGCGTGAAGCGGGTCAGGGGAGGAATCCAGCAGCCCTAAGCGATGTGAATTGTGTGCTCTTTTTTCGTGCTTTTTTCGAATAAATAAGATAAAATAGCCTAGAATAAATGATTATAGAATAGAAAAGAGAAAGATATGAAAATTCGTGGTTTTGAATTGGTTTCGAGTTTTACAGATGAAAATTTGTTACCTAAGCGTGAGACAGCCCATGCAGCTGGTTATGATTTAAAGGTTGCAGAACGCACTGTGATTGCTCCAGGAGAGATTGTTTTGGTTCCGACAGGGGTTAAGGCCTATATGCAGCCGACAGAAGTGCTCTATCTCTATGACCGTTCATCAAACCCTCGCAAGAAGGGTTTGGTTTTGATTAACTCAGTTGGGGTCATTGATGGGGATTATTATGGAAATCCTGGGAATGAAGGCCATATCTTTGCTCAGATGAAAAATATTACTGATCAGGAAGTGGTTCTCGAAGTTGGAGAGCGTGTGGTTCAGGCTGTCTTTGCTCCTTTCTTAATTGCAGACGGAGATGAGGCAGATGGCGTGCGAACTGGTGGATTTGGATCGACAGGGTATTAAGATGAAGATAATCTTTGTACGTCATGGGGAGCCAGACTACCGTGAGTTAGAGGAGTGTTCCTACACTGGCTTTGGATTAGATTTGGCTCCTTTGTCTGAGAAAGGAAGGCGACAAGCTCAGGAACTTTGGCAAAATCCTTTGCTACAATCGGCTAATCTACTAGTGACTTCAGCAGTAACGAGAGCTTTAGAAACGGCTTTTTATGTATCTTGTGCTACCGGCCTTCCTTTGAGGGTGGAGCCTTTGTTACACGAATGGCAGGTTTACGAAAGTGGTATAGAGAATTTTGAAAAAGCACGTACTCTGTTTTTAGAAAACAAGGGGGAGTTGCTTCCTAATAGTCCTATTCAGTATGAGACAGCTGAAGAGATGAAGGTGCGTTTTTTGGAAACTATGATAAAGTACCGAGACTACCAGACAGTGCTAGTTGTCGCTCATCGAATGCTCATGCGCCAATTTGTACCAGACGAGAAGATTAATTTTTGCCAAGTGATTGAATGTGAGATAGAAATTTAGAAAGAGGTTTATCATCGCAAAGAAAAAAGCGACATTTGTGTGTCAAAATTGTGCTTATAACTCCCCAAAATACCTAGGGCGTTGTCCTAACTGTGGGTCTTGGTCTTCTTTTGTAGAAGAGATTGAGGTTGCCGAGGTTAAGAATGCGCGTGTGTCTTTGACAGGTGAGAAAACCAAGCCTATGAAACTGGCTGAGGTGACTTCAATCAACGTCAATCGAACCAAGACGGAGATGGAGGAATTCAACCGTGTACTTGGAGGCGGAGTGGTACCAGGGAGTCTCGTCCTTATCGGTGGGGATCCAGGAATCGGGAAATCAACCCTTCTTCTACAAGTTTCAACCCAGCTGTCTCAAGTGGGTACGGTTCTCTATGTCAGTGGGGAGGAGTCTGCCCAGCAGATTAAGTTACGGGCAGAGCGCTTGGGAGATATTGACAGTGAGTTTTATCTCTATGCAGAGACCAATATGCAGAGCGTTCGCGCAGAAGTAGAAAGAATTCAGCCAGACTTCCTCATTGTTGACTCCATCCAGACGATTATGTCTCCTGAGATTTCAGGGGTACAGGGGTCTGTTTCTCAGGTGCGTGAGGTGACAGCTGAGCTCATGCAGCTGGCTAAGACCAATAACATTGCCATCTTTATCGTAGGTCATGTGACCAAGGAAGGTACTCTGGCTGGTCCGCGTATGTTGGAGCATATGGTGGATACAGTGCTTTACTTTGAAGGGGAGCGCCACCACACCTTTCGTATCTTGAGAGCGGTCAAAAACCGTTTTGGTTCCACTAATGAGATTGGAATCTTTGAAATGCAGTCAGGTGGATTAGTTGAGGTGCTCAATCCGAGTCAAGTTTTCCTAGAAGAGCGTTTGGATGGGGCCACTGGTTCATCCATCGTGGTAACTATGGAAGGGACTCGTCCGATTTTGGCGGAGGTTCAAGCCTTGGTGACACCGACCATGTTTGGAAATGCCAAGCGTACGACGACAGGGCTTGATTTTAATCGTGCGAGTTTGATTATGGCTGTTTTGGAAAAACGGGCAGGGCTTCTCTTGCAAAATCAGGATGCCTATCTCAAATCTGCCGGTGGTGTCAAATTGGATGAGCCTGCTATTGATTTAGCCGTTGCAGTGGCTATTGCTTCGAGTTACAAGGACAAGCCAACCAATCCTCAAGAATGCTTTGTAGGAGAGTTGGGTTTGACTGGAGAGATTCGACGTGTGAATCGTATCGAGCAGCGCATCAATGAAGCTGCTAAACTTGGATTTACAAAAATTTATGTACCCAAAAATTCCTTGACAGGAATTAAACCACCTCAAGAAATTCAGGTCATTGGCGTGACGACTATTCAGGAAGTTTTGAAAAAGGTCTTTGCATAATCCGTGACAAATCCTCTTAAAAATGATAAGATAGGAGAAATATTTGATTATCAAATTTTTGAGGAGGGAATCGTGTCGTATTTTGAACAGTTTATGCAAGCCAATCAGGCTTATGTTGCCCTACATGGGCAGTTAAATCTGCCACTTAAACCCAAAACCAGAGTAGCTATCGTGACCTGTATGGACTCACGTCTACACGTTGCGCAAGCTCTAGGTTTGGCCCTTGGGGATGCTCATATCTTGCGGAATGCGGGTGGTCGAGTAACTGAGGACATGATTCGTTCACTGGTGATTTCCCAGCAACAAATGGGGACAAGAGAAATCGTGGTGCTTCACCATACAGACTGTGGAGCTCAAACCTTTCAAAATGAAAGTTTTCATGAACATTTGAAACACGAGCTCGGAGTTGATGTGTCTGATCAAGATTTTTTACCATTCCAGGATGTTGAAGAGAGTGTGAGAGAGGATATGCAATTGCTTCGAGAATCTCCACTGATTCCTGATGATGTGGTTATTTCAGGTGCTGTCTATGATGTGGATACAGGAAGTATGAGAGAAGTATACTAACTTTGTCTCGAAAAAATTTCATCCTAGCATAAAATCGATTGTTAAAATGTAGGATTTTTAGTTTTAATATAGCTAATATAAAATAGAAAAAACAAGGGTATAAATGTTTGCTCTTGTTTTATTTTTGATTGAAAAATAAAGGAAAAAGCGCTACAATGGTAGATGGAAAATGTTGTGTAAAAAACAAGTGATACATAAATACCGGAGGAAATCATGTCTTTTTCTGATTTAAAGCTGTTTGCCCTTTCTTCTAATAGAGAATTGGCAGAGCGTGTGGCGCAAGAAATTGGGATAGAGTTGGGGAAATCGACTGTTCGCCAATTTTCAGATGGGGAGATTCAAGTCAACATAGAAGAATCAATCCGTGGAAAACACGTCTTTATCCTACAATCAACGAGCTCACCTGTAAATGACAATCTGCTCGAAATTTTGATTATGGTGGACGCATTGAAGCGTGCTAGTGCAGAATCTGTCAATGTTGTTATGCCTTACTATGGTTACGCACGTCAGGATAGAAAAGCGAGAGCGCGTGAGCCAATCACTGCAAAACTTGTGGCAAATATGCTAGAAGTGGCTGGTGTGGATCGTTTGTTGACGATTGATTTGCACGCTGCACAGATTCAGGGATTCTTTGATATTCCCGTAGATCACTTGATGGGTGCTCCATTGATTGCGGACTATTTTGAACGTCGTGGCATGGTTGGCTCTGACTACGTGGTTGTCAGCCCAGACCATGGTGGGGTGACTCGTGCTCGTAAATTGGCAGAGTTTTTGAAAACTCCGATTGCGATTATTGACAAACGCCGTAGTGTAGACAAGATGAATACCAGTGAAGTGATGAACATCATTGGTAAGGTAGAAGGTAAGACTTGTATCTTGATTGACGATATGATCGATACAGCTGGAACTATTTGTCATGCGGCAGATGCTCTTGCTGAAGCAGGTGCTGTTGAAGTTTATGCAAGCTGTACGCACCCAGTTCTTTCAGGGCCAGCTATGGACAATATCCAAAAATCAGCTATTAAGAAATTGGTTGTTTTGGATACTATCTACCTACCAGAAGAGCGTTTGATTGATAAGATTGAACAAATTTCGATTGCTCATCTTCTGGGCGATGCTATTATTCGTATCCACGAAAAACGTCCTCTTTCTCCATTATTTAGTATCGAGAAAAAAATCTAAACCTTCACTTGAAATAGATCGTTCTCCTAGCAGGTTTCTTTTCTTGCTAGGAGATTTTTTGTAGTCAAAATCTGCAAGCCTTTTCAAAATATGCTATACTGATGAAAAAGGAGGATTTCTATGAGCCAAGAATTTATCAATCCAAGTGATGGTGTGATCCGTCAGTATCTGGAGACCAGTAAAACGTTAGCGGTAGTGGGCTTGTCCGATCGTGAAGAAACAACTAGCAATCGAGTGACTAAGGAAATGCAGGCTCGGGGCTATAAAATCATTCCAGTCAATCCCAAGGCTGCAGGTGGGGAAATCTTGGGAGAAAAGGCCTATGCAAGCCTAGCTGAGATTCCTTTTCCTATCGATATTGTCAATGTATACCGACGTAGCGAGTTTTTACCAGATGTGGCGCGTGATTTTCTCAAGGCGGATGCCAAGATTTTTTGGGCGCAATTAGGACTTGAAAATCTAGAAGCGGAAGAAATCTTGCGTGCTGGAGGATGCGATGACATCGTGATGAATCGCTGTATTAAGAGAGAACATACACGTTTAATTCTTGAAAAATAAAAAGGTAGCCAGTAGGCTACCTTTTGTGTTAGAAAATACCAATCAATGCCTGCATACCAAGGCTGGTGAGGATGATGGCAATCCAGCAAAGGGCTCCAAGAAGAATGGATTTGCCACTGGATCTAACCATGGCAATGAGATTGGTTTTGAGACCAATGGCACTCATAGCCATGATAATGAGAAATTTGGAGAGTTGTTTGAGAGGGGTGAAGAAGCTACTAGACACACCGAGAGAGGTGAGAAAAGTCGTTAAGAGAGAAGCCAGGATAAAGTAAAGGATAAAAAGTGGGA
Source organism: Streptococcus oralis (assembly GCA_963527085.1). GTDB lineage: Bacteria > Bacillota > Bacilli > Lactobacillales > Streptococcaceae > Streptococcus > Streptococcus oralis_CV. The sequence goes on along the minus strand of CAURRB010000048.1, from coordinate 4,433 downwards.
AGACCTTTTTTAGTTGGAAATCTTGGCTATTTTTTTGTTGGCGGCTTTGCCAATAGGAGAGAAAGAGCGTGATAGGAATAATGGCAAGGGTGCGCGTGAGTTTAACAATAGTTGCAGACTCAAGGGTATTGGTCTGATAAAGACTGTCCCAGGCGCTGGCGGTGGCCGTTACAGAAGAAGTATCGTTGACTGCGGTTCCTGCAAAGAGGGCGAATCCTTCATTGGATAGGTGAAGCCAGGTTCCTAGAGTTGGAAAGATGAGTGCAGCTAAGACATTGAAGAAAAAGATAACGGAAATGGCTTGGGCGACTTCTTTTTCCTTGGCATGGATAACGGGTGCTGTCGCAGCAATGGCAGAACCACCACAGATCGAGGACCCCACTCCAACCAAGATAGCCAGTTTTGTATCCAGTGCAAAGAAGCGCTGGAAGAGGTAGGCAATAATCAGGGCTATTGAAATGGTGGAGAGGATAACAGGGAGTGAAGATTGCCCAACTGCGAAGACTTGCGAGATATTGAGACCAAAACCAAGCAAGACAACGGCATATTGGAGTAATTTTTTAGAACTAAAGGTCAATCCAGCATCCAGTTGTTTATAGGATGAGAGAAAGGGATTTAGGAGCATTCCTATGAAAATGGCAAAAACGGGTGCGCCAATGACAGGAAAGAATCCTCCTAAGTACCAAGATACGATAGAAATGAGAAGGCAGGCAAAGATGCCTGCTCCATTTTTTGATAAAAATGACATATAAACCTCCGAAAATAAGCATTTATTATTATACTCCTGTCGAGAAGAAAAGTAAAACAGAAAGTGAAAAATGCAGGTTTCAGATGGATTTTGCGGTCAGGGAGCTTTTGTAGTATAATAGTACTATGTTCTGTAAGCAAGGGGGATATCTATGGACTTAACCAAGAGCTTTAATAAACAGTTAGACAAGATTCAAGTTTCCTTGATTCGCCAGTTTGATCAGGCTATTTCGGAGATTCCTGGGGTCTTGCGTTTGACCTTGGGGGAACCTGATTTTACAACGCCAGATCATGTCAAGGAGGCAGCCAAGCGAGCCATTGACCAGAACCAATCCTACTATACAGGGATGAGCGGTTTACTGACCTTGCGCCAGGCTGCTAGCGACTTTGTAAAAGAAAAATACCAGCTAGATTATAATCCTGAAAATGAAATTTTGGTTACAATTGGGGCGACAGAGGCTTTATCTGCTACTTTGACAGCTATTTTGGAAGAGGGGGACAAGGTGCTCTTGCCAGCTCCTGCCTATCCAGGATATGAGCCGATTGTCAATCTAGTTGGGGCAGAGATTGTCGAGATTGATACGACTGAAAATGGTTTTGTCTTGACTCCTGAGATGTTGGAAAAGGCCATTTTGGAGCAAGGGGACAAGCTCAAAGCAGTTATTCTCAACTATCCAGCCAATCCGACAGGAATTACCTATAGTCGGGAGCAGTTGGAAGCCTTGGCAGACGTTTTACGCAAGTATGAGATTTTTGTTGTCTGTGATGAGGTTTACTCAGAATTGACCTATACAGGGGCAAATCATGTATCATTGGGAACTATGCTGAGAGACCAGGCTATTATTATTAATGGCTTGTCTAAATCGCATGCTATGACTGGTTGGCGTTTAGGCTTTATCTTTGCTCCTGCAGCTTTCACAGCTCAGTTAATCAAGAGTCACCAATATTTGGTTACTGCCGCAAATACCATGGCGCAACATGCTGCGGTGGAGGCCTTGACCGCTGGTAAAAACGACGCAGAGCCTATGAAGAAGGAATACATCCAGCGTCGAGATTATATCATCGGAAAGATGACTGCTCTTGGTTTTGAGATTATCAAACCAGACGGTGCCTTCTATATCTTTGCTAAGATTCCAGCGGGCTACAATCAAGATTCCTTTGCTTTTCTCAAGGATTTTGCTCAGAAGAAGGCCGTTGCCTTTATCCCTGGCGCAGCCTTTGGACGTTACGGGGAAGGCTATGTTCGCCTGTCTTATGCGGCCAGCATGGAAACAATCAGAGAGGCCATGAAACGACTTGAGGAGTACATGAGCGAAGCATGATCCAGTCTATCACGAGTCAAGGCTTGGTGCTCTACAATCGTAACTTTCGTGAGGATGACAAGCTGGTCAAAATTTTTACCGAGCAGGCGGGCAAGCGCATGTTTTTCGTCAAACACGCTGGCCAGTCCAAACTAGCTCCGGTTATTCAGCCCTTGGTGTTGGCAATATTTCTCTTGCGAATCAATGATGATGGGCTTAGCTACATTGAGGACTATCACGAGGTGATGACCTTTCCCAAGATTAATAGTGATCTCTTTGTCATGGCCTATGCAACCTATGTGGCTGCGCTTGCAGATGCTAGTTTGCAGGATAATCAGCAGGATTCTCCCTTGTTTGCCTTCTTGAGAAAGACTCTAGAGTTGATGGAAGAGGGTTTAGATTATCAAGTTTTGACCAATATTTTTGAAATTCAAATCTTGACCCGATTTGGAATCAGCCTCAATTTTAATGAGTGTGTCTTTTGCCATCGGATAGGTCAGGCCTTTGACTTTTCTTTCAAATATGGAGCCTGCCTCTGTCCGGATCATTATCATGAGGACGAGAAACGTTGCCATCTGAATCCCAACATCCCTTATCTGCTCAATCAATTTCAAGCTATTGATTTTGAAACCTTGGAGACGATTTCGCTTAAGGCAGAAATCAAGCAAGATTTGCGCAAGTTTATGGATCAGCTCTACGAAGAGTACGTTGGGATTCACCTAAAATCAAAGAAATTCATTGATTCCCTAGCAGACTGGGGACAATTACTAAAAGAGGAAGACAAATGAAAAAAATCGCAGTAGATGCTATGGGGGGCGATTACGCACCTCAAGCCATCGTTGAGGGTGTCAATCAAGCCCTAGCTGACTTTTCAGATATTGAGATTCAACTCTACGGAGATGAAAGTAAGATTAAGCAATATCTAACAGCGACAGAGCGCGTCAGCATTATCCATACGGATGAGAAAATTAACTCAGACGATGAGCCGACAAAAGCTATTCGTAAGAAGAAAAATGCCAGCATGGTATTAGCAGCCAAGGCAGTCAAGGAGGGAGAAGCAGACGCTGTCCTCTCAGCTGGGAACACAGGTGCCTTGTTGGCTGCAGGATTCTTCATTGTGGGTCGTATCAAGAATATCGATCGTCCAGGACTCATGTCTACCTTGCCGACCATCGATGGAAAAGGCTTTGACATGCTAGATCTCGGTGCCAATGCAGAAAATACAGCCCAACACCTGCATCAATATGCTGTCCTAGGTTCCTTCTATGCGAAAAATGTTCGTGGGATTTCGAAACCACGTGTTGGTTTGCTCAACAATGGAACAGAAAGCAGCAAGGGAGATCCGCTTCGTAAGGAGACATACGACTTGCTAGTAGCTGATCAAAGTTTGAACTTTGTCGGAAACGTGGAAGCGCGTGATCTGATGAATAGCGTTGCGGATGTTGTCGTAACAGATGGTTTCACGGGAAACGCAGTGCTCAAATCTATCGAAGGGACAGCTATGGGAATCATGGGCTTGCTCAAGACAGCTATTACAGGTGGTGGGCTTCGAGCAAAACTTGGTGCTCTTCTTCTTAAAGATAGTTTGAAAGGTTTGAAAAAACAACTCAACTATTCAGATGTTGGAGGAGCGGTCTTGTTTGGTGTCAAGGCCCCTGTGGTCAAGACTCATGGCTCAAGTGATGCCAAGGCTGTGTACAGTACGATTCGCCAAATTCGTACCATGCTAGAAACAGACGTAGTTGCTCAGACTGCGCGTGAATTTTCAGGAGAATAACAGATGACAAACAAAGAAATTTTTGACCGTATTGTGACCATTATCCAAGAAAGACAGGGAGAAAACTTTGTCGTAACAGAGGCTTTGAGTTTGAAAGACGATCTAGATGCGGACTCAGTGGACTTGATGGAGTTTGTCTTGACACTAGAAGATGAATTTGGTATCGAAATCACTGATGAGGAAATCGATCAACTTCAAAGTGTAGCGGATGTAGTAGCGATTATTAAAGATAAAAAATAGCCAAAAGCAACATGCAAGTCATGTTGTTTTTTATTTGCGGGAAAAAGAGAAACTTTTAGTAGAAATTGCGAATAAAGAGATGAGAAAGAAAAAGGAGGAACGTTTATGTATGTTACCGGTTTTTATCCGTGGTTCATTAAGTGGTTTTTAAAATAAAAATGAATGAATTGTTCATTTTCGAATTGTTTTTCGAATAGATAGGTAAGGAAAAAGGGAAGGAGATAAGAAAATGATTTCAGTAATTTACCCAATCTGGCTATTTAAGTGGCTTAGAGGTTAAAGATTAGATATATAGAAAAATATAGAGGAGAAGAAAGATGACAAACTTTGACAAAATGGAACAGAACTTTGTAGCTCTTACAGAAGAA
>CAURRB010000047.1:0-11109 GCA_963527085.1 Streptococcus oralis | reverse complement strand
CTGCTGTGAGCCTTGTCTGGACAATATTTCAGACAAAACCTACGACAAATGATTACTCATATTATACCTTATTTAGCTAGATTTTTCAAGGTTTTTTTACTATTTTTTAAACAATCTTCTCCTATATATTATTTTAAAATTTCAAGAGAATGAAGCATTATATTTTCTCTTAAAAGTTAGGAAAACGCTTGCACTAATGTTTACCTCGTGCTATACTGATAGGGAACAACTACACAAGGAGAATTGTGATGAAAAAGATCCCATCTCAAACTGAGAAAAAAATGATTTACGGTATCCGTTCCTTGAAGAACGGAACTGGTTCTGTCCTTATTGGTGCCAGCATTATCCTGCTTTCTGCTGCAATGCCAACTATTTCGGCTAACGAAAACCTGCCTCAAACTCAGGAAAATACCAGCGCTGTGACCAAGGCCCCTACTGAGACTGAAACGAGTCAAACTCAAACGGAAACGCCTATTTCTGAACAAAAGAATGCAAACGCTTCCCTTGATTCTAAAAAAGAAGCTCCAGCTGGGGAAACTACTACAGCGCCAGAAACACCCAAAACAGAAGATGCTACTACAAGCCAGGCTAACAGCAAGGAAGAGAAAGTAGATAACAGCACTGCAACGCCAACTTCAGAACAAAAACCACAAGCTGACACATCCTCTGAAGAACCCATCGCAGACAACCACTTCCGCATCCATGTAAAAAAACTCCCTGAAGAAAACAAAGATTCTCAAGGTCTTTGGACTTGGGACGATGTTGAAAAGCCGTCTGAAAACTGGCCCAATGGAGCCAAGTCCTTCAAGGATGCCAAGCAAGATGACTACGGCTATTACCTAGATGTCAAACTCAAAAATGAGCAAGCCAAGAAAGTCAGCTTCCTCATCAACAATACCAAGGGGGATAACCTGACAGGGGACCGTTCTGTAGAGCGCCTCTCTCCAAAAATGAATGAGGCCTGGCTAGATGAAAACTACAAGGTATACAACTACCGCCCTCAACCAGCAGGAACTATTCGTGTCAACTACTACCGCACCGATGGAAACTATGACAAAAAATCTCTTTGGTATTGGGGCGATGTCAAAAACCCAAGCAGTGGAGAATGGCCTGACGGTACTGACTTTACCGCAACTGGAAAATATGGCCGCTACATTGATATCCCACTCAATGAAGCTGCAAGAGAATTTGGATTTTTATTACTAGACGAAAGCAAGAAAGGCGATGATGTGAAAATCAGAAAAGAAGATTATAAATTCACTGATCTAAAAAATCACAGTCAGATTTTCCTCAAAGATGATGACGAAACCATCTACACTAACCCCTACTATGTACACGATATCCGCATGACTGGTGCCCAACACGTGGCTAAATCTCGTATCGAAAGCAGTTTTTCTACCCTCGTTGGAGCTAAGAAAGACGATATCCTCAAACACTCCAGCATCACTGATTACCAAGGGAATAAAGTAACTATCACAGACGTGGAAGTGGATGAGGCAGGTAAAAAAGTGACCTACATCGGCAACTTCTCTGACACCCAACACCCGTACACTGTCAGCTACAATTCAGACCGCTTTACCACACGTTCAAGCTGGCGCCTCAAGGATGAGTCCTACAGTTACGATGGTCCACTCGGCGCAACTCTAAAAGAAGATGGCAAGCGTGTTGACCTCACCCTCTGGTCTCCAAGTGCTGATAAGGTTTCCGTTGTTATCTATGACAAGAAAGATCCTGAAAAAGTAGTTGGAACTGTCGCCCTTGAAAAAGGAGAAAAAGGAACCTGGAAACAAACTCTGGATGCAAACTCTGGTCTCGGTATCAGCAACTACACTGGCTACTACTACCACTACCAAATCGAGCGCCAAGGTAAAACTGTCCTCGTTCTTGACCCTTATGCCAAATCATTAGCGGCTTGGAACAGTGACCTAGCAAAAACAGATGCCGCTCATAAGGTCGCTAAAGCTGCCTTTGTCGATCCAGCGAAGTTAGGTCCGCAAGACTTGACCTATGGAAAGATTCGTAACTTCAAATCACGTGAAGATGCCGTTATCTATGAAGCTCATGTGCGTGACTTCACTTCGGATCCTGCCATCGCAAAAGACTTGACCAAGCCATTTGGTACCTTTGAAGCCTTTATCGAAAAACTGGACTATCTCAAAGACTTGGGTGTGACCCACATCCAGCTCCTTCCAGTCTTGTCTTACTACTTTGTCAATGAATTGAAGAACCATGAACGCTTGTCTGACTATGCTTCAAGCAACAGCAACTACAACTGGGGATATGACCCTCAAAACTACTTCTCCTTGACTGGTATGTACTCAAGCGATCCTAAGGATCCAGAAAAACGTATCGCAGAATTCAAAAACCTCATCAACGAAATCCACAAACGTGGCATGGGGGCTATCTTGGACGTGGTCTACAACCATACTGCAAATGTTGATATTTTTGAAGATATTGAGCCAAACTACTACCACTTTATGAACGCAGACGGAACTCCACGTACTAGCTTCGGAGGCGGTCGTTTGGGAACTACCCACTACATGTCTAAACGTGTCTTGGTAGACTCTATCAAGTATCTGGTTGAAACTTACAAAGTAGATGGTTTCCGCTTTGATATGATGGGTGACCACGATGCGGCTTCTATCGAAGAAGCTTACAAGGCTGCGCGCGCCCTCAATCCAAATCTTATCATGCTAGGTGAAGGCTGGAGAACCTATACTGGTGATGAAAATACGCCTGTACAACCTGCTGACCAAGATTGGATGAAGAAAACAGATACTGTCGCTGTCTTTTCAGACGACATCCGCAACAACCTCAAGTCTGGCTATCCAAACGAAGGTCAACCTGCCTTTATCACAGGTGGCAAACGCGATATCAATACCATCTTTAAAAATCTCATTGCCCAACCAACTAACTTTGAAGCTGACAACCCTGGAGATGTTATCCAGTATATCGCAGCCCATGATAACTTGACCCTCTTTGACATCATTGCCCAGTCTATCAAAAAAGACCCAAGCAAGGCTGAAAACTACGCTGAGATCCATCGTCGTTTGCGACTTGGAAACCTCATGGTCTTGACTGCTCAAGGAACTCCGTTTATCCACTCTGGTCAGGAATACGGACGTACCAAACAATTCCTTGATCCAGCCTATAAGACTCCTGTTCCTGAAGATAAGGTTCCAAACAAGTCTCACTTGTTACGTGACAAAGACGGCAAGCCATTTGTCTATCCTTACTTTATCCATGACTCTTATGACTCTAGTGATGCTGTCAACAAGTTTGACTGGACCAAGGCTACAGATGGCAAAGCATATCCTGAAAATGTCAAGAGTCGTGACTACATGAAAGGATTGATCGCCCTTCGTCAATCGACAGATGCCTTCCGACTCAAGAGTCTGCAAGACATCAAAGAGCGCGTCCACCTCATTACTGTTCCAGGACAAAATGGCGTTGAAAAAGAAGATGTGACCATCGGCTACCAAATCACTGCTCCAAACGGTGATGTCTACGCTGTCTTTGTCAATGCGGATGATAAGGCTCGTGAATTTACTCTAGGAACTGCCTTTGCTCACTTGAGAAAGGCCGAAGTTCTCGCAGATGAAAACCAAGCAGGACCAGTAGGAATTGCTAACCCTCAAGGTCTCGAATGGACTGAAAAAGGCTTGAAATTGAACGCTCTCACTGCTGTCGTTCTCCGCTTGTCTCAAGGTGGTGCCATTGTCGCTCCAGCTGTGGAAGAAAAACCAGAATTTGACCTTTCTAGCTTGGAAGTCGAACCAGAACAAGGTCAAGCTCAAAACCTAGCAGCCAATCCTGAAACTCAAGAAACTGCTGCAGAGGCTCACTCTCAGAACCTCCTTCCAAACACAGGAACTGAGAGCAAATCCCTCCTTGCCCTTGCTGGATTCAGCATCCTTGCCCTTCTCGGACTTGGATGGTTGATAAAAAACAAGAAAAAGAAATAACACTCAATGAAAATCAAAGGGTAAACTAGGAAGCTAGCCGCAGGCTGCTCAAAACACTGGTTTGAGGTTGTAGATAAGGCGAAGCTGACGAGGTTTAAAGAGATTTTCGAAGAGTATAACCTAGCCCTCCTATAGAAAAACACCCTATGATTAGAAGAATCTTCTAGTCATGGGGTGTTGTTTTTATGATACACTTAGCTATCAAATCATATATTCTACACTATAGCTAGCGTCTGATAAGATACGAGCCAGGAACTGCTTGGTTCGTTCTTCTTGTGGACGACTAAAGAAATCGTGGGGATTGTTCTCCTCTACGATACGGCCTCCATCCATGAAAATAACGTGGTTGGCGACATCTCTAGCAAATCCCATCTCATGCGTGACGACCACCATGGTCACACCTTCTCCCGCCAACTGTTTCAGAACATCCAAAACATCTCCAACCAACTCAGGGTCTAGTGCTGATGTTGGTTCATCTAGCAAAATGACCTCGGGTTTGACGGCAATAGCACGCGCAATTCCTATTCGTTGTTGTTGCCCTCCAGATAGTTGTGAAGGGTAGTAGTCTTTGTAGGCCAGTAAACCAACTTTTTCCAAGGCAGATTCTGCACGTTTGAGCGCTTCTTCCTTGGGAACTTTACGAGCCACTATTAGGCCTTCTAGAATATTTTCCAGAGCAGTTTTGTTTGCAAAGAGATTGTAGTGTTGGAAAACAAAGGCTGTTTTTTGGCGAATTTCTAGAATGTCTTTCTTGCTCAATTTGGATAAGTCATAGGTCTTTCCTGCCAAGGTCAAACGGCCACTGTCAGCTTTTTCTAAGTGATTAAGACAACGGAGAAAGGTCGTTTTCCCCGAACCTGATGGTCCTAAAATAACGACGACATCCCCTTGGTTAACCTGAAGATTGACATCCTCCAAGACCTGCCTCTCACCAAATGTTTTTGCGATATGTTCTACTTGTAACATCCTGTCCTCCTATACGAAACGCGCGCTAGATGCTTTTGCACTTTTTTCTTTTTTCACATAGCCTTTTTCCAGTAGGGAGAAGCCCCACTGAATCAAACCACAGATCAAAATATACTGCAAAAAGATCACAAAATAAGACTCAAAATACTGGTAACCGTAGGACGCTTCTACACGAGCAATAGCGGTGATGTCCTTGATAGTCATAACAAAGACCAGGGAGGTCCCTTTGACGATATTGATCACCAGATTGGCCAAGTTAGGCAAGGCTGAGCGCAAGGCTTGAGGAAAAACAATCCTTAGATAGGCCTGGGTCGTAGTCAAGCCAATCGCATGCGCTGCCTCTAGTTGTCCCTTGTCCACCGTCAAGATAGCTGAACGCAAAATCTCCGACAAACTCCCGACTGTCATCAAACTATAAATGATAAAAGCATAGTAGAGAGGATCAAGCTTGAAAATATCAAAGTCACTTCCTATGCTTTTGAGAAATTGATTCAGCAAACTTGGAAACAAACTATAAAAGAAGAGAATCAATAAAATCGGAGGAGTCGCTCGGATAAATGCCAGATAGACCAGAGAAAAACTCCTCACACCTCGAACCTTGTAAATCTGCCCCAAGGCTAAAAATAGAGCCGGTAAAAAGCTTAAGACCATAGCCACAATCATGATAATCAAGGTGATTGGCACACCCTTCAAGGTCTCCAGAAAGGTCTTTACAATATAGTCTATATCCATTTCTTACCTCCCTTTTGTTTCCAAAGACTTCTCAAGCAAACGACTCAAGCTAGAAATAACCAAGGCAATCCCCCAGTAAAGAAGTGCAACTGCCGTATAGGTTTCCAGAGAGTAGTTCCCTAAATTGCGACTAATCAAGAGATTCCCCGCCCCCATAACATCAACGAAACCAATCGTATAAGCCAAGGCAGCATCCCGCATGAGATTGAGAATAGCGGTCGTTATATTGGGAAGAGCAACTTGAAAAGCTTGGGGAAAAATGATTCTCCAAAAAGTCTGACTTGGAGTCAAACCAATACTAAGCCCGGCCTCTGTCTGCCCCTTTGGAATAGCTTGATAGCCCGCCTTGAAAACCTCGGCAACAATAGCCGCAAACAAGAGAATCATCGTCAGGAGAACAAAAATAGTTTTAGACCAGTTGTTGATATCCAAACCAAGCCACCATTTCAGAAATTCTGGCAAGCCATAAAAGACTAGAAAAAGCAAGACAATCGGCGGTGTACAACGTAGGGTAAAGATATAGCCTTTGGAAATCGCTGCAAAACTCTTGTCTTCTCCTACTTGCGCCCAGGCCAAGAGACCTCCAAAAAGGGAACCAAGAAGAGTGGTAAAAAAGAGAATGGACAAGGTCATAGGAAGTGCCTGCCATAAGGTCGGTAAAAACTGAAAGACCTTGGAAAAATCATAAGAAACCATGCAAAACCCTTTCTAGTCTTGGAATTTTTGGTCTAGTCTTTGTCTACGTAACTAAAGACATCTTCTTTAAAGTATTGCTGAGATAGCTTAGCAAGCGTACCATCTTCTTTCAACTCTTTGATTGCTTTTTCGTATTCCTTAGCGAATTGCTCACCCTTTTCATCACGGTGAATCAAGGGATAAGTTGGAATACCCTTGTATGGGAACCAGCTGAGTTTATCCGCATATTGGTGGTAAGGGCCATCTTCTGCGGTAACTGCTTTTTCAAAGGACAGTTTGATATCAAAGAAGGCGTCATAACGTCCTTCCAAGACCCAGGCATAGGCATCTGCCACTTTAAAAGATTCAGCTGCTGTTAGCTCAATCGGTGCATCCTGATGTTTTTCATTGTAGCTGGTGATAACATTCCATTGAGCATTCTGTGGAGAGATGGGAACCAATTTCCCTTTATTCTTAGCAAAGTCATCAATGGTTTTGTATTTCTGTTCATCTTCTTTTCTGACAGTAAATCCGATGATGCTCGCTCCGACTGGTTCAGATGGAATGACAAACTTTTTAGCTCGTTCATCTGTGTACCAAGCTCCCTTGGTTCCGATGTCATACTTGCCTGATTCCAGACCAATCAAGAGGTCGTCATCACTGGTGCCCGTATATTCAAATTGATAGTTTGCCAACTTCTCATCAACAGCCTTCAAAACAGCTACTTCATAACCATCTGATTCCCCTTTTTCATTGACAAAGTCATAAGGCACATAGTTTTGTGTATGGGCAACCTTCAAGGTTATGACTTCAGCAGACGAAGCTGTTTCTCCCTCCTTGGCTGGAGCGCCAGCTAAACTTCTCCCGATAATCGTCGCCCCAATTACTGCAACAACTGCTACACCACCGATAATCCATGCTTTTTTACTCATCTTTTTCTCCTTTAGTTTTCAAGCGCTTCTCTCACCCACTGGATACGTTCAACTGCGATATCACTTGGAATGGTACAATCTGCCCCAAGTACCAAGCCCTGTTCCCCAGCTTCTGCAACTAGTTTCTTTGCTTCAGCCTGAATGGCATCCTTGCTACCAGTATACAGCAAGCCTGTCTTGCCATTTTCAAATCCTCCAAGAACCGTACGTCCCTTGAAAATCTCACGACCTTCCTTGAGAGTGATTCCCTCTGGTCCTACAGCCCAGTTAAAGACTTGGGCTGGATAGTCTGCAAAAAGGTGAATATCATTTCGCGCTCCCTCGTATCCACAGATATGAAGAACCGTGACACCACCAACAGCACTAGCTGCTTCCAGAACCGTTATCTCGCTAGGTGCAATGACGGCTTGATAATCTGCTGCCGACACTCGTTGATCTTGGATACTTTGCACGCTGAGGTAGATTCCGTCAGCACCAGCCTCTTTGATGACAGCTCGGCTGAGACTAGCAATATCTTCTGCAATCACATCCAACACCTTCTTCAGAGCTTTAGGATCTTCCACCAGAAAGTCCGCAATAAGGTCATCCCCACCAGACACTTCCCCCAGTAGCCACTTGAGATAGGTCACAGGAGCAAAAATATTGTAAATCGCAACGATATCTTCTGTAAACTCTTGCTTGATTTTCTTAACCAAGTCCACCTGCTCTTTTATCCAAGCGTGATCTGGCCCGAGTGGTTGAATGGTCGCCAATTCTTGAAGTGATTTTCCTTTGGCAATCGCTGGATTTGGATAAGCAAAGTAGCCATCACTCATGAGTTTGATAAAGTCTGGCTGAATTTCTCGTATAAAGCGCTTATGGCCCTCGATATTCTTCTCGATAATGACTGGATTTGAGAAACCGTGTAGCCATTCGTCTTCGGATGTGAAATGGTGCCAAAAACCAACTGGCACACGATCAACCTTTTCACCTCTAAATGCTTTTAAAACCCATTCTTTTTTTTCTGACATTCTTATTCTCCATTTCTTACTTTTTCAACTAATAAACTGCTTGCGATATCATTCGAGCGTAGAAAGGGAAGACTGGACTTGGAAAAATCCTGAACTCCACGACATCTCTCTCCATTTTTGCAGTGCCCATTTTTTACGACGCTTATGGCAACCAAAGCCAGCAAACCGACAACTGCAATGAAGATTCCCCATCTTTTACTTTTCATAGCTCCTCCTTTTAGAGAACAGCTGCCTGCCGAATCCAGTCCAACCTCTCTAAGTCAAAGTCATCTGGAACAGTACAGTCAGCTCCCAGAAGAACGCCTTTATTACCAGCTTCAGCCAGCAACCGTCTTGTTTCATCTTGCAATTCCGCCTTGGAACCTTGATAAAGCAAGCTTTTCTTGCCGTTTTCAAATCCACCTAAAACGGCCTTGCCTGGAAACAACTCCTGCCCCTGTGTCAAACTAACATCCTCATGGTGGGTCGCCCAGTTGACCACTTGAGCTGGATAGTCCTTAAAAATCGTCACATCATTGCTCGCACCTTCAAAACCACAGATATGGAGGATATTGGTCCCACCCACCTGATTAGCTGCCTCCAAAATCGCTATATTGCTCGGTTCGATATAGGTTTGGTAGAGTGCTGGTGTGATGCGCTCATCTTGAATTTCCTGGGTGCTGAGGTAAATCCCATCGACTCCACCTTCCTGGATGATTTTCTGAGTTAGGATAGCAATATCTCCTGCAATCACATCTAGAATAGCTCTGAATTGCTCAGGATTTTCAAGCAATAGATCAGCCACTTCCTTATCTCCTCGAGAAGTTTCTGTACGGAACCAGCGCTTGAGGTAGGAGATAGGCGAAAAGATATTGTAGAAAGAAGCAATCTCTTCTGTAAAGGTCTCTCGAATCGCTTGTACCACTTCCACCTGTTGCTGAATCCATGGGTGTTCCTCACCAATCGACTCAATAGAAGTCAGCTCCTGAATGCTTGCAATCTTAGGACTATAGACATTACTTGGATAAAGGAAAAAACCGTCACTCATAATTTTGACAAAATCAGGATGAATCCTTTCCACATAGTTGCGATGCCCATCAACACTTTTTTGAAAGATACGTGGATTATTTAATCCCTGCCCCTTTTCTTCGAGTGTTACAAAATGAAACCAAAATCCCACAGGAACTCTTTCCACTTCATCGCCTCGAATCGCTCTAAAGACTAGATCTCTTTTACTTGCCATACCTTTCTCCTTCCATTTGGATTGAAACCATCTTACCACTCCTTTTCCCCTTTTCCCAATATATATTGACTATCAACTCGATTGGAAATTTTTATATCCATAAAGAAAAAAATCCCTGAAAAGCTTGATGTTACTAGCCTTTCAAAGATTCACTTTATTTTCATCTATTTTCCAAAAAGAAGCTGATATAGATTTTCTATCAAGCCGATTGAATTTTTTTATATCCATCTTCATTCCCAAATTAAGTACATAATCTTATCCTAATACCGAATTACTACTGAAAAATTTATTTTCTCTCGATATTTCCTTGCACAAATCCCATGAAAACGCTACAATATTAATAGACTATTATTAGGAGGATGGGATTATGAAAATATCCAAAGTTACCATTACAATTGCTTCTACACTTGCTTCCGTCATTTTACTGACTGGCTGTGGCACAAATTCGGCAAATTCACAGACAACACAAAGTAGTACATCTGACAATCAGGTTACCATGACCTATGATCAGTTGCGTTCAAGAGAGAACACTATGTCAACTCTTTGGTATCAAAAAGCAGCTGAAACCAAGGCACTCTATCTACAAGGTTACAATGTCGCTACTGATCGTTTGAAAGAACTACTAAAAACACAGACAGATAAACCCTACTCTATCGTTTTGGACTTGGACGAAACTGTATTAGACAATAGCCCTTATCAAGCGCAAAATGTCAAAGATGGAACAGCATTTACCCCAGAAAACTGGGATGTCTGGGTAAAAAAAGCCGCAGCCAAGGCTGTATCAGGTGCTAAAGACTTTCTCCAATTTGCAGACCAAAACGGTGTCCAAATTTACTATGTATCTGACCGCACGATAGATCAGGTAGATGATACGATCAAAAACCTAGAAAATGAAGGAATCCCTGTACAAAGCCGCGATCATCTCATGTTCTTAGAAAAAGGCGTCAAATCTAAAGAAGGTCGTAGACAAGCAGTCCAAGAAAAAACCAACTTAGTCATGCTACTAGGAGACAATCTTGTGGACTTTGCAGAGTTTTCAAAGACCTCTGAAACTGAGCGCGACCAAAAATTAGAGGAATTACAAAAAGAGTTTGGTGAGAAATTCATCATTTTCCCTAACCCAATGTACGGATCATGGGAAAGCACTGTTTACAATGGTAATAAATTGGATGCCAAGGGTCAAACTGAAGAGCGCCAAAAAAACTTACAAGGTTTTGATAAATAAAATAAGGGAGCTATCTACCAGTTTACACCAACTACAAGATATCGTATTTGCGAGAATATCAAAAAAAGACGATTTCCAATCGGAAATCGTCTTTTTTTACTATTTTATCTTGTACTTGGTATAAACTAGTATATATTCCACTAGATAGTATGCTCTACCCCTTGTACCACTTCCACCTGTTGCTGAATCCATGGGTGTTCCTCACCAATCGACTCAACTGATTGAATTTTTTATACCCCCTCTTTCATGGCAAAGCAAGAACGTACTTTGGGCGCCACTTGCGTGCCAAAGAGCTCAATAGCTCTCAGAACTTGATCATGAGGCATGGAACCAAGCGGTAGATGGAGCATGAAACGGTCCAAGTCTAAATCCTCAATCATGC
>CAURRB010000046.1:0-11383 GCA_963527085.1 Streptococcus oralis | reverse complement strand
CACCTGTACCACCCATTGGTTGGTGAATCATGTACTCTGCATTTGGAAGCATGAAACGTTTGCCTTTTGCGCCACTTGATGCAATAACAGTCCCCATGGATGCAGCCATCCCCATAACGATTGTTTGGACATCTGCCTTGATAAAGTTCATGGTATCAACGATTGCCAAACCAGCTGAAACAGAGCCCCCAGGTGTATTGACATAAAGGTAAATGTCTTTTGTACTATCTTGGGCATCCAAGAAGAGCAACTGGGCGATAACGGAGTTGGCCATGTTGTCTTCAACTGGACCTGTTAGCATGATGATGCGGTCTTTCAGAAGACGAGAGTAAATATCATAGGAACGTTCTCCACGGCTTGTTTGTTCAATAACTACAGGAATCATTCATTTCTCCTTTTAATGTTGAATTTTCTTAGTCTTACGACTCAATACAGAACTATTATATCTTTTTGGTCAAAAAAGGTCAAATTTTTGCTCTATTCTCTAAACAGAAACAAAAACTCAACCTCCTTTCAAGTCAAAAACGAACTTCTAGTTTCACTATTTACTTTGGGATTTTATTTAGTACCGAACAAGCGGTCTCCAGCATCTCCAAGACCTGGAACGATATAACCGTGTTCGTTCAAGCGTTCATCCAAGGCTGCTGTAAAGATCTCTACATCTGGGTGTGCTTCTTGAAGAGCTTTCACACCTTCTGGAGCAGATACTAGGCAGACAAACTTGATATTTGAAGCGCCACGTTTTTTAAGCGAATCTACTGCCAAGATTGCTGAGCCACCTGTTGCCAACATTGGATCAACGACAAAAATTTGACGTTGGTCAATATCCTCAGGCAATTTCACCAAGTATTCAACTGGTTGAAGGGTTTCTTCATCACGGTACATACCTATATGACCAACTTTGGCTGCCGGAACCAAGCTCAAGAGGCCATCTACCATCCCGATACCTGCACGCAAGATTGGGACAATCGCCAATTTTTTACCAGCCAATTGTTTTTGAACGGTCTTTGTGATAGGTGTTTCGATTTCCACGTCTTCAAGTGGAAGATCACGAAGTACTTCATATCCCATCAACATTGCAATCTCATCTACTAGCTCACGAAAAGCTTTTGTAGAAGTATCTGTACGACGCAAGATAGACAATTTGTGTTGAATGAGTGGATGATTAATGACTTCAATTTTTCCCATTTTCTGAGTTCCTTCTTTCAATTTATTCTTCTTATTATATCAAAAAACGGTTTAAAAAGCTTTCTAAACCATTTATTTTAATTAATTTTTAAAGCAAATCTGCCTCTTGAAGAGCTGTCTGAACAGTCTCTAATGGTAAATGGGTCAACTCGGTGCCTTTTTCTTGATAAAGGTACTGGGCATAGTCATCCATACGATACTGATTGATATAAACTACACGTTTACAACCGACTTGTAAGAGTTGTTTTGTACAATTTAAACAAGGGAAATGAGTTACATAAGCTGTAAATCCTCTAGGAACCCCTCGTTCAGCCCCTTGCAAGATGGCATTAACCTCGGCGTGAAGGGTTCGGACACAGTGACCTTCAATGACCAGACATTCGTGGTCAATACAGTGCTCCGTTCCTGATACGGAACCATTATAGCCAGTTGAAATGACTTTATTGTCTTTGACTAAGACAGCTCCCACCTTGGCACGTTTGCAGGTCGAACGATTGGCAATCAGTAAAGCCTGGGCTGCAAAGTACTCATCCCAAGCCAGTCTTTTTTCTGTCATAAGTCTTCTCCTTATCCCCTATTTTTTGAAAAATGGCAAGCGTAAATCTGCAATCTTTTCAGCTGGAACCTTCATGCCATCCTTGATCCATTTGAGCAGAACCGATACGATGGCAGAACTCCAAAAGGAATGAAGGTAGCTGCTGACACCTTTTGACTTTCCGTGGTATTTTTCCAAAAATTCCTGCATAGCTTGGACAAAAATCTTTTCCAAGTGATAGTCCAGAGCAAGTTGGATAACCTTGGCTTCTTTCTTGGCTGCGCGGAAAAGGTGTACCCAGACTAGATAAAGGTCTGTTTTAACATCGTAATGGCTCAACTGTTCCATAATGTTATGGACACTGCGTTTAAAGACGCTTTCCAAAATCTCTTCTTTGGAGTCATAGTTACGATAGAAGGCGGCACGAGAGACGCCCGCTCGTTTGACCAGCTCCGAAATGCTGATCTTGGCCAAGTCTTTTTTCTCTAGAAGTTGCAAAAGAGCCGTCTCGATTGCTTCTCTGGTTAAAAAATTGGATTCTTGATTTGATTTTCTGAGATTTTCAAGAGATTTTTCAGATATTTTACGTTCAGACATAACAATTTCTTTCTACTTGTGACAACAGAGAGGTTGTACTTTTGTTTCAAGGGCTTTCATGATATAATTGTAAAAAAAGACAGAACCTTTGTCAATGTATAAGTGACAAAGATGGAGAATTTCTATGACTTGGAAGATTGTAGCTGACTCTGGTTGTGATTATCGTCAACTGCCTACTCTTGCTATCGATACTGAATTTGTGAGTGTTCCTTTAACCATTCAAGTAGCTGATCAGGTCTTTATTGATGATGCCAATCTCGACATTAACCACATGATGGAAACCATGTATGCGACTTCTGAGGCTTCAAAATCAGCCTGTCCTAGCCCTGATGATTACCTGCGTGCATTTGAAGGTGCTAAGCATATCTTTGTCGTTACCATTACTGGTACTCTTTCAGGTAGCCATAATAGTGCACAGCTCGCTAAGAATATCTATCTTGAAGAACACCCTGACACTCAGATTCATGTGATCGATACATTGTCTGCAGGTGGTGAGGTTGACTTAATTGTCGATAAAATCAATAGCTTGATTGATCAAGGACTTTCTTATGAGGAAATTGTTGAAGCTATTACAGCCTACCAAGAAAAAACGAAGTTGCTCTTTGTCCTCGCTAAGGTTGATAACTTGGTAAAAAATGGCCGTTTGAGTAAGCTTATCGGTACAGTTGTTGGCCTCCTCAACATCCGTATGGTTGGGGAAGCAAGTGAAACTGGAACCCTAGAACTGCTCCAAAAAGCGCGTGGACCAAAAAAATCCCTTCAAGCAGCCTATGAAGAGCTCATCAAGGCTGGTTATGCTGGTGGTCGAGTTGTCATGGCTCATCGCAACAATGAAAAATTCTGTCAGCAATTGTCAGAACGCTTGCAGGAAACCTTCCCACAAGCCAATATCAAAATCATTCCTACGTCTGGTCTCTGCAGTTTCTATGCAGAAGATGGCGGTTTGTTGATGGGATATGAAATTAACTAAGATTATGAGCAACAAGAGATGCCAAGCATCTCTTGTTTTTTGTGGTACAATAGAGCTATGAAACATTTTGATACTATTGTCATCGGTGGTGGACCTGCTGGCATGATGGCTACAATTTCCAGTAGCTTTTATGGTCAAAAAACTCTTCTCATCGAAAAAAATCGAAAACTTGGCAAAAAATTAGCTGGAACGGGCGGTGGTCGTTGTAATGTGACCAACAATGGTAGCTTGGACGACCTACTAGCTGGCATCCCGGGAAATGGGCGTTTTCTTTACAGTGTCTTCTCCCAGTTTGATAACCATGATATCATCAACTTTTTTACGGAAAATGGTGTTAAACTCAAGGTCGAAGACCATGGACGCGTCTTTCCTGCTAGTGACAAGTCTCGGACTATTATCGAGGCGCTAGAAAAGAAAATCACTGAACTCGGTGGTCAAGTTGCTACTCAAACAGAAATTATTTCGGTTAAAAAGATAGACGACCAGTTTGTCCTTAAGTCCGCAGACCAAAGCTTCACTTGTAATAAACTGATTGTTACAACTGGTGGTAAATCCTATCCTTCTACTGGTTCGACTGGTTTTGGACATGAGATTGCCCGTCATTTTAAGCATACCATTACTGAGCTTGAGGCTGCTGAGAGTCCTTTGTTGACTGATTTCCCACACAAAGCGCTTCAGGGGATTTCACTAGACGATGTGACCTTAAGCTATGGCAAACATGTTATCACTCATGATTTGCTCTTTACCCACTTTGGTTTGTCAGGACCTGCTGCTCTGCGCATGTCTAGTTTTGTCAAGGGTAGAGAGGTTCTCTCGCTAGATGTTTTGCCTCAACTTTCTGAGAAGGACTTGACTGCATTTCTAGAAGAAAATCGGGAAAAATCCTTGAAAAATGCTTTAAAAACTTTGCTTCCAGAACGCTTGGCAGAATTTCTTGTGCAAGGCTATCCTGAAAAAGTCAAACAACTGACTGAAAAGGAACGCGAACAACTTCTCCAGTCCATCAAGGCCCTCAAAATCCCTGTGACCGGAAAAATGTCCCTTGCCAAATCCTTTGTCACCAAAGGCGGTGTCAGTCTTAAGGAAATCAATCCCAAAACCCTCGAAAGCAAGCTCGTTCCTGGACTCCACTTTGCTGGTGAGGTACTGGATATCAATGCCCACACGGGTGGCTTTAACATCACTTCTGCCCTCTGCACCGGCTGGGTGGCAGGCTCAAATCCAATAAATACCAAATAAGAAAGGAAGTCCTTTGGAACATATTATTTTACTAAGAGGTGTTACTCCTAATGGAAAGAATGCTGTCCCGAAAATGTCTTATTTGGTAGATATTCTGACAGAAGCTGGTTTTCAACACGTTCGAACCTATATTCAAAGTGGGAATATCATTCTTGAAAGTGACTTAGATTTAGAAGAAATACGAGAACGCGTTCATACTCTGATAAAGGAAAAAATTGGGGCCGACTTAAAAATGGTTATCAAGAATAAGAACGATTTTGAAAAGATTGTTCATGAGAATCCATTTAGAGAAGACTATCTTCATGATCGTGTGCATGTAATTCTTTATCAAGGACTTATCCAAAGTCTGCCACTAGAAAAATTGAAAACTGACTACGGCGAGGAAGAAATCTGTGTAGGCGATTACTGTCTCTACCTCTATCTTCCTAGAACTGCAAAACAAAAAAAGCTCAATACCAACTATCTTGAAAAATTGTTTGGCGTGGTTCTGACCATGCGAAAGTTAAACGTAGTTGAAAAACTATTAACCAAATAGTACTTGAAACCAGAAAAAATCAGCAGAGGTAACTCCGCTGATTTTTATTTTGTCTGTGTCCGAACGTAAGCAGCAATGACATCTGATGTGTATTGAGCTGTACCAGGTCCAAACTTGTCAATGTTTTCCTTAAACTCTGGGTTGTAGACGTAGCCTTTGCCGATATGACCGAATACCTCAATAGAACAGTCAAATCCATAAGTACGAATAGCTTGCAAGAGTTTGGCTGCTTCTTCTTGGTTTTCGGTTGCTGTTACAGGTAGACCAGCTTGAAGATTTTGTGCCAAGGCTCGAAAGACTTGATTGAAGGCAGCCGTAGCTTCGTCTTCGTGACCTTTTTGGCGCTCCAGCGCTTGGTCCATGACTTCTTGTCCATACTTCTCTACCGCCTCTTGGTGGTATTTTTGATGGTCTTGGTAGTTAAATCCAGCAAATTTTTCCTCAATCGTCATTTTTCTTTCTCCTTTTTGTTCTTGAATGGTTTTTTGTAAGGTTGAAATCAAGGTATCCAGGTGTTGCCTTTCGCGAGTTAGATAGTCCAACTGCCTAGTCAAATGGGGCAATAAATCTGTCCTTTCTTCCTTTAACAGCTCTGCTATTTTCTCTAAAGAAAAGCCTAGGTATTTGTAGTAAAGAATGACCTGAAGGCGTTCCAAATCCTCTTGACTATAGGTTCGATAGCCGTTTTCCGACTTTAAGGGAACCAGAAGTCCTATCTTATCATAGTGGTACAGGGTCTTGACAGAGACACCTGAAAGCTGCGCAGCTTCTTTTATATGGTACATGATTTCCTCCTTACAAGAAATAGTATAACCCCTCCCCTTAGGTCAGAGTCAAGCGTTTTTGCGAAAAATTTTTAACTTTTTGAGAAAGGTGTGAAAACTTGAAAATGGTTTTCTTGACAGACCTTTGAAAACATGATAGGATAGTCAAGTCTATCAATCAAACAGAAGGCTCGTAAAGAGCCATTGAGAGAAGGCTATTTGACAACTCAAGTAGCCTTTTCTTATTTTAAAAAAGGAGATCGGAGTTTCAACTATGTCAGAAAAATCACAATGGGGTTCAAAACTAGGCTTTATTCTAGCATCTGCTGGTTCAGCCATCGGACTTGGTGCCGTTTGGAAATTTCCCTATATGACTGCTGCAAATGGCGGTGGAGGCTTTTTACTGGTCTTTCTCATTTCCACTATTTTAATCGGTTTCCCTCTCCTGCTGGCTGAATTTGCCCTTGGTCGTAGTGCTGGCGTTTCCGCTATCAAAACCTTTGGAAAACTGGGCAACAATAACAAGTACAACTTTATCGGTTGGATTGGTGCCTTTGCCCTCTTTATCCTTCTCTCCTTTTACAGTGTTATCGGAGGATGGATTCTAGTATATCTGGGTATTGAGTTTGGGAAATTATTCCAGCTTGGTGGAACGGGTGATTATGCTCAGTTATTTACTTCAATCATTTCAAATCCAGCCATTGCCCTAGGAGCTCAAGCAGCCTTTATCTTATTGAATATCTTTATTGTATCACGTGGGGTTCAAAAAGGGATTGAAAGAGCTTCGAAAGTCATGATGCCCCTGCTCTTTATCATCTTTGTCGTGATCATTGGGCGCTCTCTCAGCTTGCCAAATGCTATGGAAGGCGTTCTCTACTTCCTCAAACCAGACTTCTCAAAACTGACCAGCGCTGGTCTCCTCTATGCTCTGGGACAATCTTTCTTTGCCCTCTCACTAGGGGTTACAGCCATGCTGACCTATGCTTCCTACTTGGACAAGAAAACCAATCTGGTCCAATCAGGGATTTCCATCGTAGCCATGAACATCTCGGTATCCATCATGGCAGGACTAGCCATTTTCCCAGCCATGTCAGCCTTCAATATCCAGTCTGAAGGGGGACCAAGCCTGCTCTTTATCGTCTTGCCTCAACTCTTTGACAAGATGCCTTTTGGAACCATTTTCTACATCCTTTTCCTCTTGCTTTTCCTCTTTGCGACGGTCACTTCCTCTGTCGTTATGCTGGAAATCAATGTGGGCAATATCACCAATCAGGACAATCGCAAGCGTGCTAAATGGAGTGCTATTTTAGGAATCTTGACCTTTGTCTTTGGAATTCCTTCAGCTCTATCCTATGGGGTCATGGCGGATGTTCACATCTTTGGTAAGACCTTCTTTGATGCTATGGATTTCTTGGTTTCCAATCTCCTCATGCCATTTGGAGCTCTCTGCCTGTCACTTTTTACAGGCTACATCTTTAAGAAGGCTCATGCTAAGGAGGAACTCCATCTTGATGAAAGAGCATGGAAACAAGGACTTTTCCAAGTCTGGCTTTTCCTCCTTCGTTTCATCATTCCTATTATCATCATTGTGGTTTTTATCGCCCAATTTATGTAATCAAAAAGGACTTGAGTAGTAAACTCAGGCCCTTTCTTTTTATGGATGGCTAACAATCAATTCCAAACCTTGCCCTTCCAAGGTCCAAGTTTCAACATCACTTGGTAGGATAAAGTGGCTCCCTTTTTGGATTGGATAGTTTTTCCCATCAACTGTTAGCTGACCTTCCCCATCCAAGACACTCAACAAGCTGTAGTCAGCTGTCTTTTCAAAGTCAACTTTTCCAGTGATTTCCCACTTGTAAACTGCGAAGAAGTCATTAGACACCAGAAGAGTTGAACGCAAATCATCAGCTTTGATAGTTACAGGACGGCTATTGGCAGGCTCTCCAATGTTTAAAACATCGATAGATTTTTCAAGGTGAAGTTCACGCAAGTTACCCTTGTCATCCTTACGGTCAAAGTCATAGACACGGTAGGTGGTATCGCTAGACTGCTGGGTTTCAAGAATCAAGATACCTGCCCCAATAGCATGCATGGTCCCACTTGGTACATAGAAGAAATCACAAGCTTTAACTGGTACTTTTGTCAACAGGTCATCCCAGTTCTTATCTTCGATTTGCTGGCGGAGTTCTTCTTTTGACTTGGCATTATGACCGTAGATAATCTCTGATCCTTCATCCGCTGCGATGATATACCAGCATTCTGTTTTTCCGAGTTCACCTTCGTGCTCTAGTCCATAAGCATCGTCTGGGTGCACTTGGACACTGAGCCAGTCGTTGGCATCGAGGATTTTTGTCAATAGTGGAAACACAGGTTCTGGACGGTTACCAAACAATTCACGGTGTTCCGCATACAAAGTAGCGAGGTCTGTTCCCTCAAAACGCCCATTAGCGACCTTAGAAACTCCATTTGGGTGAGCAGAGATAGCCCAGTATTCCCCGATTTTTTCACTTGGAATGTCGTAACCAAACTCATCACGTAGCTTGGTACCACCCCAGATTTTTTCTTGCATAACGGATTGTAAAAATAATGGTTCTGACATGTCGATCTCCTGTCTGATTTTTCTCCCCTCATTATAGCAAAAAAAGAGTTCGAATTGAACTCTTTTCCACATCTTATAAAGTAGGGAGAAGATTTTGTAAAAATAGTAACGAAATAATCTTTTACTTGATGGAGGAACCTCTAAAGCAGCACTCAGAAAACTCGTTATCAACGGCTATTCTCCTCAGCTCTCATTAGACTTTCTTTACTTGAGAATCTATTTTTATGTACAAAAAAAGACTGAAACCAGTCTTCTTTTTAAATCAATGCCGTGATAGCCGTTACTAGACCAAAAACGATACCTGGTGCATTAGCAGCCGCAAGTGGAATATCTCTTTCTTTCTTGAAAAGACCGTAGTATACCCAAAGACTACAGTTAATAGCTGCGACCAAGGGTTGGATGAAATTTCCTTTTTGACCAGCCAAGTTGTTCATGATTTGTGGGAAGTAAGAGACATACATCATAACGGACATAAAGGTCGCTACCCAACCCAAAATTTTCATTTGTTTTTCAGACATTTTTAAAGCCTCTTTCATTTTTTATAAATCATATTTTATAATCTTTTTTCAAAACAATCAAGACTTTGAAGCTTTTGTTATGAAGATGTAAACTATCACAATCTTGTGATAAGAAAGAGGAAACAGAAAAAGACCGGATTGCTCCGATCTTTTAATAATTCACATTCTCAATTTCTGTTTTAAAAATAGCTAAGGTTAACGTCAAATGACTACGCGCCCTATTTCATACGATAAAAGTCAATCACTAGGCCAGCAGGGCCTTTAACTAGTAGCGATTCCGTTCCCCAATCAGTTACAGCCGGACCGTGTAAAATCTCGACACCAATTTCTTTCAACCGTTGATAGTTCTGGTCTAGATCCTCAACCTCAATGTGAAGAATGATTCCTGACTGAAAATTGTTCAAAGGAATCAAATGATTTTGGGACAACATAAGACAATGACTGCCAATCGTAAACTGAGCAAAAGCATCATCAGCATAATCAGCCTTTTTATCCAAAATACGCTCCAAGTCAGCACAGACTTGAGGAACATCTGAAACGATGATATCTAATTGATTTAAATTCATTTACTATCCTCCAGAAAAAGACCGGATTGCTCCGATCTTTTCAAGTTAGACTCTTGAAAATCAAAGAATAAAATCTACAAAGTTTACATTTGATTTTCGACGAGAGGAATTATTTGATTGCGCGTGATTGCAATCCTTCTTCTTCCAAGAAGAGGCGGAATGGTACGAGTTCTTCTGCTTCGTATTTTTCCTTGAAGGCTTTGATTGCTTCTTCTGAGTGAAGTTTTGGATCGAGTTCAAGTACTTCTACTGGAAGTGGACGGTGTTGAGTGATGCGGGCATCGATAACAACAGTTTTACCTTCCTTGTTGAGTTTAACAGCTTCTGCAACGACTGCGTCGATGTCTTCGATACGGTCAACTGTAAATCCAACAGCTCCTTGCGCTTCAGCGATTTTCGCATAGTCAGCATTAGGGAAGTCACAACCAAACAAGTGTTTGTTTGTGTCTTCGTATTTGTCCTTGATGAAGGCATATTTACCATTTGAGAAGACAACGTTGATAACTGGAAGGTCGTATTGAACGTTTGTGATCACGTCTGGGTAGCACATGTTGAATGCACCGTCACCCATGATGTTCCATACTTGGCGATCTGGATTGTCTTTCTTAGCAGCGATACCACCAGGAAGGGCAATACCCATTGTCGCAAAGAGTGGAGATGTACGCCACATGTTCTTAGGTGTCATGTGAAGGTGACGAGTAGATGTTTGAGTAGTGTCACCTACGTCGATTGAGTAGATAGCGTCTTGATCAGCATGTTTGTTGATTGCATTGTAAACTTGGTACAATTGCAATTCACCCTCAGTTTTACCTTCGAGTTTGTTCATGTAATCACGCCAGTTTTGGTTGTTCTTAACGTTTGCACGCCACCATGGAGTAGATTCTACTGGGTTTACTTTGTCAAGGATTGCTTTCGCCGCTTGACCTGCATCACCAAGGATAGAAGCGTCAAGGGCATGACGTTTACCAAGTTTGTAAGGGTCGATATCTACTTGGATGAATTTTTCAGTGTTCTTGAAGGCTTCGTAAACTTCAGCAAATGGGAAGTTTGAACCAAGGAAAAGAACTGTGTCTGCTTCAAAGACCACTTCGTTGGCTGGTTTCCAACCAACACGGTAAGCAGAACCTGTCAAACCTTCATAGTTCCATTCGAAGGCTTCAAAGTTTTTACCAGTTGTGATGATTGGTGCTTTGATTTTACGTGACAATTCAGTAATCACTTCACCAGCTTTAACACCACCGTAACCAGCATAGATAACTGGGCGTTCAGCATTGTTCAAGATTTCAACAGCTTTGTCGATTTCAACTTCGTTCAAAGCAGGAGCGATGAATGAACGTTCGTATGAACCTGAACCGTAGTATGAGTTTTCGTCGATTTCTTGGAAACCGAAGTTTACTGGGATTTCAACAACAGCTGGACCTTTTTTAGAAACTGCAGCACGGCAAGCTTCGTCAATTACTTTTGGCAATTGCTCAGCGTATGCTACACGTTTGTTGTAGACAGCGATACCGTTGTACATTGGGTTTTGGTTCAATTCTTGGAAGGCATCCATGTTGAGTTCGTTAACTGGACGTGATCCAAGGATAGCAAGGAATGGAGTGTTATCCATAGCTGCATCGTAAACACCGTTAATCAAGTGAGTCGCACCTGGACCACCTGAACCTACTGCAACCCCGATTGAGCCGCCGAATTTAGCTTGCATGACCGCTGCAAGAGCACCTGTTTCTTCGTGGCGAACTTGCAAGAAGCGGATATCTTTGTCTTCAGCCAAAGCATCCATGAGTGAGCTGAGTGTTCCTGATGGGATACCGTAGATTGTGTCTACGCCCCATGTTTTCAATACGTTGAGCATTGCTGCTGATGCAGTAATTT
>CAURRB010000045.1:0-11394 GCA_963527085.1 Streptococcus oralis | reverse complement strand
CAAGAAGAAGCCTCTCGTTGGGCAGGAGTTGTAAGAAATGACTAAAACAGCCTTTCTATTTGCCGGTCAAGGTGCTCAGTATCTAGGAATGGGGCGTGATCTCTATGATCGCTACCCTATCGTCAAGGAAACAATTGACCAAGCCAGTCAGGTTTTGGGTTATGACCTACGTGACTTGATTGATAAGGAAGAAACCAAGTTAAACCAGACTCGTTATACGCAGCCAGCTATTTTAGCGACTTCGGTTTCTATTTACCGACTATTGAAAGAAAAGGGCTACCAGCCGGATATGGTGGCAGGACTGTCTCTTGGGGAATATTCTGCTCTTGTAGCAAGTGGTGCCTTGGACTTTGAGGATGCAGTTGCCTTGGTTGCTAAACGTGGTGCTTATATGGAAGAAGCTGCACCTGCAGGCTCTGGGAAGATGGTTGCCGTTCTTAATACTCCAGTTGAAGTGATTGAGGAAGCTTGTGAAACAGCCTCTAAAGTTGGAGTAGTAACTCCAGCTAACTACAACACCCCAAGCCAAATCGTTATCGGTGGTGAGGTGGCTGCAGTTGACCGAGCAGTTGAACTCTTGCAGGAAGCAGGAGCAAAACGATTGATTCCTTTAAATGTATCGGGTCCTTTCCATACAGCCCTTCTTGAGCCAGCCAGTCAGCAACTAGCTGGAGCTCTTGAGGGAGTGAGTTTCGCTGATTTTACTTGCCCACTAGTCGGCAATACGGAAGCTGCTGTTATGGAAAAAGATCAAATCCAAGAGCTTTTGACGCGTCAGGTCAAAGAACCTGTTCGTTTTTATGAAAGTATTGCTGTGATGCAGGATGCTGGGGTAACCAACTTTATTGAAATTGGTCCTGGCAAGGTCCTATCAGGCTTTGTCAAAAAAATCGATAAAACAGCTCAGCTAGCTAACGTTGAAGACCAAGCAAGCTTGGATGCTTTGTTAGGAAACTAATGATTCCTTCTCCCACAAAATACAACAGGAAATAGGAGAAATAGAATGCAACTTACAAACAAAAATGTCTTTGTAACAGGTTCAAGTCGTGGTATCGGACTTGCCATTGCTCACAAATTTGCCCAACTAGGCGCTAATGTAGTTTTGAATAGTCGTGGAGCAATCTCAGAAGAATTGCTGGCTGAGTTTTCAAACTACGGTGTCAAAGTAGTACCGATCTCAGGTGATGTTTCAGACTTTGCAGATGCCAAGCGTATGGTAGATCAAGCGATTGCAGAACTCGGTTCTGTTGATGTCTTGGTCAACAATGCTGGGATCACTCAAGATACGCTTATGCTCAAGATGACTGAAGAAGACTTTGAAAAAGTGATTAAGATCAACTTGACAGGTGCCTTCAACATGACGCAAGCAGTCTTGAAACAGATGATCAAGGCACGTGAAGGTGCGATTATCAACATGTCTAGTGTGGTTGGTTTGATGGGAAATATCGGACAAGCCAACTATGCAGCTTCTAAAGCAGGTTTGATTGGTTTTACCAAGTCAGTTGCACGTGAAGTTGCCAATCGTAATGTTCGCGTAAATGCTCTTGCACCAGGAATGATCGAGTCAGATATGACGGCTGTTTTGTCTGATAAGGTCAAGGAAGCGACATTGGCACAAATCCCAATGAAACAGTTTGGTCAAGCAGATCATATCGCAGATGCTACAGTGTTCCTGGCCGGACAGGATTATTTGACTGGACAAGTTCTCGCTGTTGATGGCGGACTTAGCATGTAAAAAATAAGGAAAGATATAGGTAAGACAGATGAAACTAAATCGAGTTGTAGTAACAGGTTACGGATTGACCTCTCCTATCGGAAATACTCCAGAAGAATTTTGGAACAGTTTGCAAACTGGAAAAATTGGAATTGGAGAAATCACTAAATTTGACCACAGCGAATTTGCTGTGCACAATGCGGCAGAAGTTCAAGATTTCCCATTTGATAAATACTTTGTAAAAAAAGATACCAACCGTTTTGACAACTATTCTTTGTATGCCTTGTATGCGGCTCAAGAAGCGGTGACAAATGCAAATCTTGATGTAGAAGCAATCGATAAAGATCGTTTTGGTGTCATCGTTGCTTCAGGTATTGGAGGTATTAAAGAAATCGAAGATCAGGTTATCCGTCTTCATGAAAAAGGTCCAAAACGCGTTAAACCAATGACACTTCCAAAAGCCTTGCCAAATATGGCTTCAGGAAATGTTGCCATGCGCTTCGGAGCAAACGGTATCTGTAAATCCATCAATACAGCCTGTGCCTCATCAAACGATGCCATTGGGGATGCCTTCCGCTCAATCAAGTTTGGTTTCCAAGATGTCATGTTAGTTGGTGGATCAGAATCATCTATCACTCCTTTTGCTATCGCTGGTTTCCAAGCTTTGACCGCCCTATCAACTACAGAGGATCCAACTCGTGCTTCTATCCCATTTGACAAAGATCGTAACGGATTTGTGATGGGAGAAGGTTCAGGAATGTTGGTTCTTGAAAGCCTTGAACATGCTGAAAAACGTGGTGCAACTATCTTGGCTGAAGTAGTTGGCTATGGTAATACCTGTGACGCTTACCATATGACTTCACCTCATCCAGAAGGTCAAGGTGCGATTAAGGCTATGAAGTTAGCTTTGGAAGAAGCCGAAATTTCTCCAGAGCAAGTGGCTTACGTCAATGCCCACGGAACTTCAACTCCTGCTAATGAAAAAGGAGAAAGTGGTGCGATCGTAGCTGTTCTTGGTAAAGAAGTACCTGTATCTTCAACCAAGTCCTTTACAGGACACTTGCTTGGTGCTGCAGGGGCAGTAGAAGCCATCGCTACCATCGAAGCTATGCGTCATAACTATGTACCAATGACAGCTGGAACAAGCGAGTTATCAGACTATATCGAAGCGAATGTCGTTTATGGACAAGGCTTGGAGCAAGAAATCCCTTATGCTATTTCAAACACTTTTGGTTTTGGTGGACACAATGCGGTTCTTGCTTTCAAACGTTGGGAGAATAAATAATTATGAATTTAAATGAGATCAAGGACTTGATGGCTCAATTTGACCAATCAAGTTTGAGAGAATTTTCTTATAAAAATGGAACGGATGAATTGCAGTTTAGTAAGAATGAAGCAAGAATGGCTTCTGAAGCACCAGCTCAAGTTGCTCCAGTGCCAACTACAGTAGCTGCAAATCCAGTAGTTTCTGCCCCTTCAACTCCAGTAGAGAGTGCAGTGGAAGAAGCTCCAGCACCAGCTGAAACGACGGTTGCTCCAGAGGGTGATGTCGTTGAGAGTCCACTTGTAGGGGTGGCTTACTTGGCTGCTGGACCAGATAAACCTGCCTTTGTCACAGTCGGAGACAGTGTTAAAAAAGGTCAGACTTTGGTGATCATCGAAGCCATGAAAGTCATGAATGAAATCCCTGCACCTAAGGATGGTGTGGTGACAGAAATTCTCGTTTCAAATGAAGAAATGGTTGAGTTCGGTAAAGGATTGGTACGTATCAAATGATCGATATTCAAGGAATCAAAGAAGCTCTACCCCATCGCTACCCCATGCTCCTAGTGGATCGTGTCTTGGAAGTGAGCGAGGATACCATTGTTGCCATTAAAAATGTGACCATCAACGAACCTTTCTTTAATGGTCATTTTCCACAATACCCAGTTATGCCAGGTGTTCTTATCATGGAAGCCTTGGCTCAGACTGCTGGTGTCTTGGAATTGTCCAAACCTGAAAATAAAGGGAAACTGGTCTTCTATGCTGGCATGGACAAGGTTAAGTTCAAGAAGCAAGTTGTACCAGGTGATCAATTAGTCATGACGGCTACTTTTGTCAAACGTCGTGGTACGATTGCTGTGGTTGAAGCAAAGGCTGAAGTGGATGGCAAGCTTGCGGCGAGTGGTACTCTTACCTTTGCAATTGGAAACTAAGGAGGTTCTCCATGTTTCGTAAAATTTTGATTGCCAACCGTGGTGAGATTGCGGTTCGCATTATCCGAGCTGCGCGTGAATTGGGCATTGCGACCGTTGCAGTCTATTCAACAGCTGATAAGGAAGCTCTTCACACACTCCTAGCGGATGAAGCTATCTGTATCGGACCCGGTAAGGCGACAGAATCTTATCTCAATATCAATGCGATTTTATCTGCTGCAGTCTTGACAGAAGCAGAAGCCATCCACCCAGGTTTTGGTTTTCTTAGCGAAAACTCCAAGTTTGCCACTATGTGTGACGAAGTGGGGATCAAGTTCATCGGTCCTTCTGGGGCTGTGATGGATACCATGGGAGATAAGATCAATGCGCGTGAGCAAATGATCAAGGCTGGGGTTCCAGTTATCCCAGGATCTGATGGTGAAGTTCACACGGCTGAAGAGGCCCTTGCAGTTGCAGAAAAAATTGGCTATCCAGTCATGCTTAAGGCATCGGCAGGTGGTGGTGGAAAAGGGATTCGTAAGGTTGAAAAGGTAGAAGACTTGGTCGCAGCCTTTGAGACAGCATCCAGTGAAGCCAAGGCCAATTTTGGAAATGGCGCTATGTATCTTGAGCGTGTGATTTATCCAGCTCGTCATATCGAAGTTCAGATTCTTGCAGATCAAGAGGGTCATGTTGTCCATCTTGGTGAACGGGATTGTTCACTCCAACGGAATAACCAAAAGGTCTTAGAAGAAAGCCCATCCATTGCGATTGGCAAAACCCTTCGTCATGAAATTGGTGCTGCAGCCGTTCGTGCAGCAGAGTCTGTTGGCTATGAAAATGCAGGTACGATTGAATTTCTTCACGATGAAGCGAGTGGCAATTTCTACTTCATGGAAATGAATACTCGTGTGCAAGTTGAACACCCAGTCACAGAGTTTGTTTCAGGTGTTGATATCGTGAAGGAACAGATTCGCATTGCTGCCGGGCAACCTTTACCTTTCAAACAAGAAGATATTGTCCTACGAGGTCATGCTATCGAGTGCCGGATCAATGCAGAAAATCCAGCATTTAACTTTGCTCCAAGCCCAGGGAAAATCACCAACCTCTACCTTCCAAGTGGAGGAGTTGGATTGCGTGTAGACTCAGCAGTTTATCCAGGTTATACCATTCCTCCTTACTATGATAGTATGATTGCCAAAATCATTGTTCATGGGGAGAATCGTTTTGATGCCTTAATGAAGATGCAACGGGCACTTTATGAACTTGATATTGAAGGAGTGCAAACTAACGCAGACTTCCAGTTGGATCTGATTTCAGACCGCCGAGTTATCGCTGGTGACTACGATACTTCCTTCTTGATGGAAACTTTCTTGCCAAAATACCAAAAAAAAGAATAAACTTTCAAACAGTATGAGAACTAAAAGGGGGAGTTATGGCTCTATTTAGTAAAAAGGATAAGTATATTCGGATCAATCCCAACCGTTCCGTAAGGCAGAAACCACAAGCCAAGCCTGAGGTTCCGGATGAACTCTTCTCCCAGTGTCCTGGTTGTAAACACACCATTTACCAAAAGGATCTGGGGAGCGAACGAATTTGTCCCCATTGCAGCTATACTTTCCGTATTTCAGCTCAGGAACGCTTGGATTTGACGATTGATTCTGACAGCTTTGAGGAGATGTTTACGGGTATTGAAACTCAAGATCCATTAAACTTTCCTGGCTATCAGAAAAAACTTGCTACTATGCGTGAAAAGACAGGTTTGGATGAAGCAGTACTGACTGGTACAGCTAGCATCAAGGGACAAAAAGTTGCCCTTGGGATCATGGATTCAAACTTTATCATGGCTTCTATGGGAACCGTTGTGGGTGAAAAAATCACGCGCTTGTTTGAGTATGCAACGGTAGAAAACTTACCAGTCGTACTTTTCACAGCTTCTGGTGGAGCCCGTATGCAAGAAGGAATCATGAGCTTGATGCAGATGGCTAAAATCTCTGCGGCAGTTCAACGTCATTCCAAGGCAGGACTTTTTTACCTAACTATTTTAACCGATCCAACAACAGGTGGAGTGACTGCTTCTTTTGCTATGGAAGGTGATATTATCCTAGCGGAGCCACAGAGTTTGGTTGGTTTTGCTGGGCGTCGTGTTATCGAAAATACAGTTCGTGAGACCTTGCCGGATGACTTCCAAAAGGCAGAATTTTTGCTGGAACATGGATTTGTTGATGCAATTGTCAAACGGAGAGAATTGCCTGAAACAATTGCTAGATTAGTAAGATTGCATGGAGGAAGCCGCGGATGAATATTGCAAAAATAGTCAGAGAGGCACGCGAGCAGAGTCGTTTGACCGCACTTGATTTTGCCAATGGAATCTTTGATGAATTTATCGAATTGCATGGAGATCGCTCTTTCCGTGATGATGGTGCGGTTATCGGTGGAATTGGCTGGTTGGGTGACCAAGCAGTAACTGTTGTTGGTATCCAAAAGGGGAAGAGTCTTCATGACAACCTCAAACGGAATTTTGGGCAACCTCATCCAGAAGGCTATCGTAAGGCCTTGCGCCTGATGAAACAGGCAGAAAAATTTGGTCGTCCAGTTGTGACCTTTATCAATACGGCGGGTGCTTACCCAGGTGTTGGAGCCGAGGAACGTGGACAAGGTGAAGCAATTGCTCGAAACCTGATGGAAATGAGTGACCTCAAGGTTCCAATCATCGCGATTATTATCGGTGAAGGAGGATCTGGTGGTGCTCTAGCTCTAGCCGTAGCTAACCGTGTCTGGATGTTAGAAAACTCAATCTACGCAGTACTTAGCCCTGAAGGATTTGCCTCTATCCTTTGGAAGGATGGAAGTCGTGCTATGGAAGCAGCGGAGTTGATGAAAATCACTTCACATGAACTCCTAGAAATGGGAATCGTAGACAAGGTAATCTCAGAAGCAGGGCTGTCAAGTAAAGAACTGCTAGGTTGTGTTAAAAATGAATTGCGTGCAGAACTAGATAGGTTGCAAGAACTACCACTCGACCAACTTATTGAAGAACGTTACAAACGTTTTAGAAAATACTAAGAAAATTTAAAAGCTAGAACAAATTGTTCTAGCTATTTTGATAATAGAGCATGGATAAACATCAATACTCTAGATAAATAAGAAAAACATATCAATAGTCTATCCTCTATATAGCCCTAATAGAGAGTTTACCATTAGGAGAGAGAAAGAATGAAAAAGACAATACATTTAGGAATCTGTATGATTTTAATGTTCCTGTACATTTATTTAACGCCATTAGGGGCTATAACTCTAGCTAGGACCTTTGGTTTAGGAATGGACAGCTATATAATCTTCCTAGTTGGAGAAGTGTTACTTATTTTCTTTTTATTCGTTTTGTGGTTAGAAAAGAAGAAGATGCTCTTTATCTTCGAGAAAAAGGGTTGGCGCTGGTCTTATCTCGCTTTCTTAGTGGCTTGCTTTCTTATCTATTCTTTTCTAAATGGATTTAGAATGCAGAATATTCGATTGATTGACAATAGCTTTATTTTCCAAGATCTTCTTTCAGAACTTTACTCAAACGGAAGAGAAACGACTCTATCAAGTCTTATATTTTTAATCTTTAACATTTCGATTGTACCTGTTGTTGAGGAGACAATCTATAGGGGTTATTTTATGAATACCTTCTTTCCGAAGTCGGAATTTTATTTAGATGTGATCTTGTCTTCTTTCATCTTCGGGCTCAGTCACTTAGTTCTATCCCATCGTGACCCCATCAGTCTCATCATTTATAGTATTCTTGGTCTTCTATTTGCAGTCGCTTATCGAGTTACGGGTAGTCTTCGGTTTACCATTGTTTGTCATAGTTTCTATAATGCAATTCCCTATGCTCCGTCGCTCTTATTTTATATCTATTATTTGATTTTTAGATAGTAGGAAGTAAAGAAAAAGTGTTTGATACTTGTCAAACACTTTTTCTAATTTGATGGGAAGATAGAGAAATCTCTTTTATCAATTTCTTATTTTTCAATGAGTAAAGCTATCATTTAGGGTGAAAAATTGACAGTTGAGGAGATAGGCTATAAAATAGACAAAAAGATGTGTACTGTAGATGTAAGCTTACAAAAATTTATTTTAAGGAGCTACTTGATATGACAGGTACAGAAACATTTACAGTTCTTTCATCTGAGGACTTAGAACAAGTTTCAGGTGGTGGCATGATTTGGTTGGTTGATGATAGACATTGGAATTCGCCATATGCATATAGTTTAGCGACAGAATGGAGTACAATACTGAATCATGCGACTAGACGTGGTTCTGGTATTGCCTATTGATAAATTAAAGGGGTAAGTATGAAAAAACTAGGGCATTTGGGAGTCTTTATCTTACTGGTATTTCTATCGGTTTATCTACCAGAGTTAGGGATTATGCATCTAACTAAGTTTTTAGGATGGGGGATAGATGGCTATTCTATCTTTTTAACAGTTGAAGTAATAGCTCTTTTGCTATTATTTATCTACTGGCTCAAAAAGAAAGAGATGCTCTATGTTTTTGAAAAAAAGGGTTCAAAGAAGTCAAGATTCTTTTACCTTGTAGTTGGTCTAGTAGCTACTTATTTTGATCGTCAATTGGTGGATGCTTTTCAGTTACAGTTTCATCACCTAATTGATAACAAGTATATCTTTCAAGACCTTCTTTCGATTCTATACTCCAATGGGCAACCAACTTTTCTATCAACTGTTCTCAGTTTTAGTTTAACAGTAGTCTTCGCACCTATATTAGAGGAACTGATTCATAGAGGGTATTTTATGAATACCTTTTTCCCGCAGTCCAAGTACTATCTGGATGTTATCCTATCTGCTCTTATCTTTGGACTTAGTCATTTGATCCTAACTCACCGAGATCCTATCAGTTTGATTATTTATAGTTTAGGCGGTCTCTTCTATGCCCTTGTCTACCGTTGGACAAAGAACTTAAAAATTACCATCCTGTGCCATAGTTTTTTCAACTTTCTTATTTATGCAAAACCCATCTGGATTTTTGTTTATAATTATGTCTATTACCACTTTTTTAGATAGTGGTAGGCAAAGAAAAAAGTGTTTGATATTTGTCAAACACTTTTTCTTTTTACTGTTCTTCTGTTACAAACTGGCTGAGCAGTCCATTGATAAAACGGGCAGATTTTTGATCTGAGAAGTCCTTTGCAAGCTCGATAGCTTCATTAACAGCAACCAACTGAGGGGTGTCAAATGAAGTGATTTCAAAGACTCCCAAGCGAAGGAGGTTTCTCTCCACGAGCGTTAAACGCTCGATGGTCCAACCTGCTTTTAAATGCTGTGTGATTTGCTTGTCTAGTTCTTCCTTTTTAGCCTGAACACCAGAAACTAGCTCTGTCAAAAAGGCTGGAAGTTGCACATCCGTATCTTCACGATCATGAGTATAGGCGAAACGACAAGCAGTTTCGACATCCGTACCGAATTCAAGGCTCATGAGAGCTTGAAAAGCGCATTTACGGAGTTGGCGTCTAGATTCTAATAGTGGACTAGTCATTGAGGAAGTCCTCGTCAAATAGATCTTTCAATTCTGGTTTTGGTGTTTTATCTGGAACGATACCTGCAACGTGGATATTGATAGCAGCGAGTTCTACATCAGCCATATTGCGGACGGCATCTTTGACAGCTTTCTGGATAGCAACAGCTACCTTAGGAACTTTTACTCCGTACTCTAGGTAGAGGTAGATATCAGCTGTGAGTTCTTCGTCCACGTTTTTAAGATAAACGCCGCGGCCGAGTGAAAGTTTTGAAAGGGTATCAGATACTGATTTGTTTGAAAAAGAGTGAACACCCTCTACTTTTGCAGTAGCAATAGCAATGATTTTTTCAAGTACACGTGGGGCGATAACGATTTCGCCAAGTTGTTCTTCAATTCCCATAGAATGACCTCTTTCTAGAGATTAGGCACGAGAAACGTAAGTTCCTTCTGCAGTGTTGATAACGAGTTTTTGTCCTGCTTCGATGAAGTCTGGAACGTTTACGACAAGTCCAGTTTCCATCGTTGCTGGTTTACCAGAACCTGTAACAGTAGCACCTTTGATAGATGGTTGAGTTTCTGCAACTGTCAATTCGACAGTAGTAGGAACGGTAACACCAATCACTTCAGTTCCGTAGAATTGGATCTTCACATCAGAGTTTTCAAGGATGTAAAGCAATTCGTTTTCAACGTTGACTACAGGAATTTCGTATTGGTCGTAAGTTTCTGTGTTCATGAAGTAGGCTGTATCATCCATTTTGTACAAGTATTGAGCTGGGACAGTCTCGATGATAGCTTGTTCAAATTTTTCCTCTGGACGGTAGCTTGTGTCAAATGTAGAACCAGTACGGACATCACGCAATTTCATACGCATGATGGTGTTTCCTTTACCTGGTTTGTGGTGGCTAGCTTCCAAAACGCGGATCAATTTTCCGTCAGCTGTTTCAAAGGTCATACCAGCCTTTAATTTACTTGCTTCAATCATGTTTTTACCTCTTTAATAAAATAATTTACTCTTTATTGTACCATAAAAGACAACATTACTCAAATGTCAGAAGGAGCTTGATTAGTTGACTGGTACGATATTTCCATCTTCGTCTTTGGTGACGAGAACGTATTTTCCATCGACTTCGATGTAAAAATTCTTACTGGCAGTTTGCCCAGTGTTTTGAGCCGGCGCTTGATTTTGGACTTGTTGGCTTAGTTGACCACCGAGAGTTTGGCCAAGATTCATACCCATAAACATGTTCATCCCATTGCCATTTCCTTCGTTGGCAGCTGCAGCAATGAGTGCTTCGTTACGAGCACGGCGTTCTTCGATTTCAATCGTGTTGTACTTCATTGCCACGAGCTCACTATCAAGCTTGCGAACGATATCAAGACTTTCTTGGTCGTAGCTGAGGTCTTCAAGCAAGATATTAGTTGCTTCAATTCCGTAGAGGCCTGTCCAAACCTTGTTGACCTCTTGTTTAGCGAGTTCGTTAAAGGTGTCTTGATTGGCATTGAGGCTATAGATATCAACCTTGTTTTCGTTGGTATATTTGGCAATGGCAATCGCGATTTTCGGTGCGATATTTTGACGGAGCGTTCCTTGAGCTACATCTTGGAGAGTAAATGGCTGTCCGTCAGTAATTTGACGGCTAACAGAGCTCACGTAGAAGAGGACTGGGTCTGCTATTTTTACATCAAACAAGCCATAGAAACGGATGTTGAGCAGTTGTTGGTAACGTTCGCTGAAATATTCGACCGCATTTTGTGTGCCGAACTTATTACCTGCGATGGGTTGCATGCGGATAAAGATGATTTCCTGTTGGGTGATGACTTGTCCACCAAAAGAGAAACGGTTTTTAAAGTTTTCCCAAGTGCCTTTTAAACCACCTTTTTCAAGGAGCCAGGCGTTATCACCAGCTTGCCATTCGTGGCTACCAGCTTCGAGAACTTCACCAAGGAAGGTACCGTTGTTTACCAAAACAGCGGTATAGCCTTGGGGAA
>CAURRB010000044.1:0-11537 GCA_963527085.1 Streptococcus oralis | reverse complement strand
GGCCGGGCAGTAGCTATGTTGAGATAGAAGAGGAAATCCAGCGTGTTGTTCCAGTAATTAAAGCTATTCGTGAGGAAAGTGATGTTCTCATTTCCATCGATACTTGGAAAAGTCAGGTGGCAGAGGCTGCCTTGAAAGCTGGTGCCAATTTGGTCAATGATATCACTGGTCTCATGGGAGATGAGAGAATGGCGGATGTGGTTGCTAAGGCTGGAGCGAAAATAGTCATCATGTTTAATCCAGTCATGGCTCGACCTCAGCACCCTAGTTCGCTCATATTTCCTCATTTTGGTTTTGGACAAGCTTTTACAGAGGAAGAGTTAGCTGACTTTGAAAAAATGCCAATTGAAGATTTGATGAAGGATTTCTTTGAACGAGCTCTAGCGAGAGCGAATCAATCTGGGATTGCAAGAGAAAATATCCTGCTGGATCCAGGAATTGGCTTTGGTCTGACCAAGAAAGAAAATCTGCTTCTTTTACGGGACTTGGATAAACTCCATCAGAAAGGCTATCCAATCTTTCTTGGGGTTTCGCGTAAGCGATTTGTCATCAATATCTTGGAGGAAAATGGTTTTGAAGTCAATCCTGAGACCGAACTTGGTTTCCGCAATCGAGACACGGCTTCGGCTCATGTAACCAGTATCGCAGCGAGACAGGGTGTCGAAGTGGTGCGCGTGCACGATGTAGCCAGTCACAGGATGGCAGTTGAAATTGCGTCAGCCATTCGTTTGGCAGATGATGCGGAAAATCTAGATTTAAAACAATATAAGTAAGATGAACGAAATTCAAAACAATCAGTGGATTGCCCACTACCGGACCGACCAACCACATTTTGGCTTGGAACGCATGGTAGAACTCCTAGCTCTGCGAGGCAATCCCCATCTCAAACTCAAGGTCATCCATATCGGAGGGACCAATGGCAAGGGTTCGACCATTGCTTTTTTGAAAAAGATGCTGGAAGGGCTAGACCTGAGAGTTGGGGTGTTTAGCTCGCCCTATCTCATTCATTACACAGACCAGATTAGCATCAATGGGGAATCCATTCCCGAAGCGAAACTAGAAGCCCTCATGGCAGACTATCAGTCTTTGCTTGAGGGGAAATCTGCTGATAATTTGCAGGGAACAACCGAGTTTGAGATTATCACAGCTCTAGCTTATGATTACTTTGCCTCAGAGCAAGTAGATGTAGCTATCATGGAAGTCGGTATGGGTGGCCTTCTGGATAGTACCAATGTTTGCCAGCCAATTTTAACAGGAATTACGACCATTGGACTGGATCATGTGGCCCTACTTGGTGACACCTTGGAAGCCATAGCAGAGCAGAAGGCTGGTATTGTCAAACAAGGTATTCCCTTGGTGACAGGTCATATTGCTCCAGAAGCCTTGACTGTTATTGACCGCATTGCGGAAGGGAAAGATGCACCTAGACTTGCCTATGGGAAAGATTATCAGGTCAGTCACCAAAAGAGTGTGGTGACAGGCGAAATCTTTGATTATACCAGTTCTGTCAGACAAGATTGCTTTCAAACAGGTCTGCTTGGTTTACATCAGATAGAGAATGCGGGGATGGCGCTTGCTCTCCTAGACACTTATTGCCAGGAGACTGGGCGAGAGTTAGCAAGTAATGTCTTGGTTGCTCAAGCTTTGAAAGAAACCAGATGGCCAGGGCGTTTGGAGGTCGTGTCTAGTGACCCCTTGTTGCTTTTGGATGGAGCCCACAATCCTCATGCTATCAAGGCTTTATTAGCAACCTTGCAAGAACGCTTTGCGGATTATCATAAGGAAATCCTCTTTACGTGTATTAAAACCAAGGCTTTGGAGGATATGCTGGATTTGCTAGAAACGGTGCCAGATAGTCAATTGACTTTAACCCATTTTGACGATAGTCGGGCGACTGATGAAAGCGTGCTGAAAGAGACAGCCAAGTCTAGAAATCTCAATTACCAAAGTTGGCAGGATTTTCTAGAGCAGAAATTGACAGATAAAAATGAAGAGAAACAAACAGTTAGGATTGTCACAGGTTCCTTGTATTTCTTGAGCCAAGTGAGAGCCTATCTGATGGAGAGGAAGAACGAGAATGGATACACAAAAGATTGAAGCAGCTGTAAAAATGATTATTGAGGCTGTTGGTGAGGACGCTAACCGCGAGGGCTTGCAGGAAACACCTGCTCGTGTAGCCCGTATGTACCAAGAGATTTTTTCAGGTCTTGGCCAAACTGCTGAGGAACACCTGTCAAAATCCTTTGAGATTATCGACGATAATATGGTAGTGGAAAAGGATATCTTTTTCCATACTATGTGTGAGCACCACTTTTTGCCATTTTATGGTAGAGCGCACATTGCCTACATTCCAGATGGCCGTGTGGCAGGCTTGTCCAAGCTTGCCCGTACGGTTGAAGTTTATTCCAAAAAACCACAGATTCAAGAACGGTTGAATATCGAAGTGGCCGATGCCTTGATGGACTATCTGGGGGCTAAAGGAGCCTTTGTTGTTATTGAGGCAGAACATATGTGTATGAGTATGCGTGGTGTCAGAAAACCAGGAACTGCAACCTTGACAACAGTAGCTCGTGGCGTATTTGAAACAGATAAGGACCTCCGAGACCAGGCTTATCGTTTAATGGGTTTATAAAAAAATCCGCTTCATGCGGATTTTTCTAGAAAGGACTAGTTATGGATCAACTGCAGATTAAAGATTTGGAAATTTTTGCCTATCATGGTCTTTTCCCTAGTGAGAAGGAATTGGGGCAGAAGTTTGTTATTTCCGCAAGCTTATCCTATGATATGACCAAGGCAGCGACAGACTTGGATTTAACAGCCTCTGTCCATTACGGAGAACTGTGTCAGCAGTGGACGACTTGGTTTCAGGAAACGAGTGAGGACTTGATTGAAACGGTAGCCTACAAACTAGTTGAACGTACCTTTGAGACCTATCCTCTTGTCCAAGAGATTGAGTTGGAACTCAAAAAACCTTGGGCGCCAGTTCATTTACCGTTGGATACCTGCTCGGTGACCATTCATCGTCGTAAGCAGCGAGCCTTTATCGCCCTAGGAAGTAATATGGGAGATAAGCAAGCAAACTTGGAACAAGCCATTGACAAACTGCAGACTCGAGGTATCCATATTCTCAAAGAGTCCAGTATCTTGACGACGGAACCTTGGGGTGGTGTGGAACAGGATAGTTTTGCCAATCAGGTGATTGAAGTAGAAACCTGGCTTCCAGCACCAGTCTTGTTAGAAACATTGTTAGCCATTGAGTCAGAAATGGGACGAGTGAGAGAAGTGCATTGGGGGCCTCGTTTGATTGATTTGGACTTACTCTTTGTGGAGGACCAGGTCATTTACACAGACGACCTCATCTTGCCTCATCCTTATATAGCAGAACGCCTCTTTGTTCTTGAACCGTTAGTGGAAATAGCTCCCCATTTTATCCATCCAATCTTAAAACAACCAATTCGATACTTGGTTGACCAGTTGGAGCAAGGAAATGCCTAAGCTTTCCGAGACCTATAGTAAGTGGAAGAGTATCGGGGAGGGACTACTTGCTATTGTTTTAGGGCTTCTCTTGATTCGTTTTGGACAGGTTATTCCGCGAATGGGGTACCAGTTGCTGATGGGCTACTTTTCCTTGTCAGCAGTTTGGCACTTGTTGACTCGCTGGTTTCAGGATAAAAAACGTCGGGAAAATATCTTTGTAACCTTGGCCAAGCTGGCGGTTGCGGCTCTGGTGTTTGACTCTATCATCTTGCAAGACCTTGCCCTCTATCTCTTGGTTTTTATCATCGCGAGCTACCAGCTGTTTACGGGCATCATTAGTCTTGTGACTTGGTCTCTCTATCGAAAAAATGCCATTCATCCTCGGCTCCATCATCTCTTCGATGCTGTATGGATGATAGGATTCGGTCTTTATAGCATCTCTCCTTTTCACGATGCAGCGAATTTTGAATTGCTCTTGCTTGGATTTTACTTACTCATGCTAGGAGCCAGTAGCCTCCGGGACGGTTTCTTT
Organism: Streptococcus oralis; assembly: GCA_963527085.1. Classification (GTDB taxonomy): domain Bacteria; phylum Bacillota; class Bacilli; order Lactobacillales; family Streptococcaceae; genus Streptococcus; species Streptococcus oralis_CV. The sequence goes on along the minus strand of CAURRB010000044.1, from coordinate 7,528 downwards.
TTTGAAAGGATAGAAAACAATCCCAAGCTGAAACGACGAATGCGAATGACTCTGCCGATCTTTGTGACGGCTCTGATTCCTATCAGCACCTTGCGAAAACTAAATGAGTGGCTGTCAAATCATGAAAGCCAAGAAGGGGAAGTTCATTCAGAAAGAAAAAATGATCAGACGGTTGATCTGGAAATTTTTGTTCATACCTCAGAAACCTCCTTCTTCCTTGCTATGGGACATGTGGATATTTGTTATCAAGGGCAGGTTATTTCCTATGGTTCCTATGATCCCCACTCGGAGCGTTTATTCGGCATGGTTGGAGACGGTGTTTTGTTTAAGGCCAATCGGGAAAAATACATCGAGCTCTGTAAGAGGGAAAGTCAGAAGACCTTGTTTGCTTATGGCCTGAGTTTGACGGACCAACAGAAAGCAGCCATCCAAGCTCGTCTAGTAGAGATAGAAGACCTGTTAATTCCTTGGGAACCAAGTTCACAGTTGATGAAAAGAAGAGAGGGCGAGGTAAAGCATACCTACTCCTACCAACTGAAACAGGAAGCAGATGCGATCCTCTATAAATTCAGTTCATCCGAGTTTAAGACCTACTTTGTTCTCAGTACCAATTGTGTTTTGCTGGCAGACTCTATCGTGGGAAAAGCTGGGACTGATATATTGAGTCCCCAAGGTTTCATTGTGCCAGGGACTTATCAGGATTACCTTGATTTAGAGTATACAAAACCAAACGGTCTAGTTGTCAGTCGCTCTATTTATTAGAAAAAGAAAACTCTAGTTCCTCAGCAGTTTGCGCCGAGAAGCTAGAGTTTTTAAAATAGGTCATTTTCTTCTGGAAGGAGGATGGTTTCTCTGCCGTCCAGGTCTAAAATAAGGACTCTAGGAGGGTAAAGCGGATCGAAAGGATGATTGAAATCAAAATCGATGCTAGTCGGAAGGTGCTGGCTAGAAAAGTGGAAGGTGATGGTCCCCTTGTTGTTGAGCAGTTGAAACTCAAGCTCTTCTTCTAATTCAAAGACATTTTTCAGGAAATGATCAATAATATACCATAAAGAGTCAATGACATCGTCAGGCAGGCTGGTCACGACACCAAAACTAGCGGAACGTCTCTGTGTATTTGTAAAAGCCATGTTTTCACCCCCCTTTTATTTTCCTTATCATACAGCAAAATGTCTTAAAAATCAAGAAATCCTACTCGCTTTTTCAAAATGGGAATAAACTGTGAAATTTTTTCAAAGTTTCTCTAAAAAATACTTGAAAGTGTTTACAATAAGTGATAAAATGGAGTAAGTAGATGCGTGAAAGCGAAATTTTCATTATAGAAAGGAAACGGAATGAACACAGATGATACAGTAACGATTTATGACGTCGCCCGTGAAGCAGGAGTTTCAATGGCAACGGTTAGCCGTGTCGTTAATGGCAACAAGAATGTTAAAGAGAACACTCGAAAAAAAGTCCTAGAAGTGATTGATCGCTTGGACTATCGTCCAAATGCGGTAGCACGTGGTTTGGCTAGCAAGAAAACAACGACAGTCGGAGTTGTGATTCCTAACATTACCAATGGTTATTTCTCAACGCTTGCTAAGGGAATTGACGACATTGCTGAAATGTACAAGTATAACATTGTCCTTGCAAATAGTGATGAGGATGATGAAAAGGAAGTTTCAGTGGTTAACACTCTCTTTTCAAAACAAGTCGATGGGATTATTTTTATGGGCTATCACTTGACTGAAAAGATTCGTTCAGAATTCTCTCGTTCACGGACACCGGTTGTTCTTGCCGGTACTGTGGATGTAGAACACCAACTTCCAAGTGTAAATATCGACTATAAACAAGCAACGATTGATGCCGTGAGCTACCTTCTCAAAGAAAACGAGAAAATTGCTTTTGTGAGTGGACCACTCGTCGATGATATCAATGGCAAGGTTCGTTTGATTGGTTACAAGGAAGCCTTGAAAAAAGCTGGACATTCTTATAGCGAGGGATTGGTCTTTGAATCAAAATACAGCTATGATGATGGTTATGCCTTGGCAGAACGCTTGATTTCATCACAAGCTACAGCCGCAGTTGTAACAGGCGATGAATTGGCAGCAGGTGTCCTAAATGGTTTGGCTGACCACGGTGTGTCTGTACCAGAAGAGTTTGAAATCATTACGACAGATGACTCTCAGATTGCACGATTCACTCGTCCAAACTTGACGACTATTGCCCAACCTCTTTATGACTTAGGTGCTATCAGCATGCGTATGTTGACTAAGATTATGCATAAGGAAGAATTGGAAGAACGTGAAGTTCTCCTACCTCATGGTTTGACAGAACGCCGCTCTACACGAAAACGTAAATAGAAAAAATCAGGAAATCTCACGATTTCCTGATTTGCTTTCTAGAGAAGAGGATTAGCCTTCCATATAGTCTTTTAAGGCTTGTCCTTTTAGTCCAGCATTAAGGGCAATTAATAATTTGAGGCGCGCTTTTTGAGCGTTGAGTTCTTTGACAAAGAGAACACCAGACTCTTGCAACTGCACCCCTCCACCTTGGTAGGCGTAGACAGGTTCAGCAATACCGTTAAAGCACCTTGATACCAGGGCGACTGGGATTCCTTTTTGGAGGAGATTTTCCAACTTTTGAGCTGTTTCTTTGGGAATATTGCCTGCTCCAAAGGCCTGAATGACTAAGCCATCCAGCTGTTCCAAGTCTAACATATCGATCAGCTCGTCTGTCATACCGGCATAGGCAGAGATGATGGGAACCAGACCTTGTATGCAATCAAGATCAAAGCGAACTCGCGGCTCAGCTGTTTTGAAGTAGAGGATTTCTTGCTTCATGACGAGGCCGAGAGGCCCGTGAGTAGGAGTTTGAAAGGTCCCGACGTTGGTGGTATGGGTTTTGGTGACGTACTTAGCTGCGTGGATTTCATCGTTCATGACGACCAGGACACCCTTGTCAACTGACTTGTCATCGCTTGCGACTCGTAAAGCGCTCAGATAGTTATAAACGCCATCGCTACCGAGTTCGTTGGAACTACGCATAGCTCCTGTTAGAACGATGGGCATGTTGGGGATTTTCATGGTATCAAGAAAGTAGGCTGTTTCTTCCAAAGTGTCCGTCCCATGTGTAATCACAACCCCATCGTAGCTGTCTGCTTCCTCTTTAATCTTATGGTAGAGGGCTAGCATGTGTTTGGGTTTGATATGGGGGCTCGGTAGGTTAAAAAAGTCTAGGGCATGGACCTCTATCCCTTTAAGAGGATTGGTGACATGGTTCATGGGATTGTCCTGGCTGGTCACAACTGCGCCAGAGGCGTCTGCTTGCATGGAAATAGTCCCACCTGTATGTAAAACAAGGATTTTCTTAGGCATGATTTACTCACTCTTTCTGAAATGTGGTATAATCATTGTAACACAAAAGGGGAGAATGGGATAGGATGGAAGTCAAAGCTGTTTTTTTTGATATCGATGGAACGCTAGTCAACGATCGTAAGAGTGTTTTGAAATCCACTAAGGACGCAATTCGGATCGTGAAAGAACAAGGGGTGCTTGTTGGAGTGGCGACAGGACGGGGGCCTTTCTTTGTCAAGGAATTGATGGAAGATTTAGATTTGGATTTTGCGGTGACCTACAATGGCCAATACATTTTTAATAAAGAAAAGGTGCTCTTTGCAAGTCCGATTGCTAAGTCAAGTCTGCGTCAACTGATTGCTTATGCTAAAAAGGAGCGTAAAGAAATCGCTCTTGGAACCGAGCATGCCGTTGTTGGTTCGAAAATTATGTCATTTGGTCTCGGCTCCTTTTCCCAACTGGTTAGTCGATTTATCCCGACTGTGCTGACAAGAACCGTTAGCCGTTCCTTTAATCGAATGGTCAGCAAGGCAGTTCCTCAAAAGGAAGACAACCTGCTTAACTTGATTAATCAACCCATTTATCAAGTTTTGATGCTGATGACGCCAGAAGAATCTGAGAAAGCTGCAAGTGATTTTGACGACTTGAAATTAACTCGAAGCAATCCTTTTGCTGCAGATATCATTAACCAAGGAAATTCCAAACTAGAAGGCATTCGCCGAGTCGGGAAAGAATATGGTTTTGATCTCAATCAAGTCATGGCCTTTGGTGATTCAGACAACGATCTGGAGATGTTGGCGGGTGTTGGTATGTCGGTCGCTATGGGAAATGGTAGTAGCAGTGTCAAAGAAGTTGCCAAGCATATTACGGCAAGTAATCAACAAGATGGTATCCACAAGGCGCTCGAGCACTTTGGTGTTTTGGCTTCAGAAAAAGTGTTTGTCAGTCGAGACTACCACTTTAATAAGGTCAAAACCTTCCACCACATGATGGATGAACGGACTCAAGAAGAGCCACAGGCATGGGATGCTGAAGGTGCAACCCACCGCGCAGACTTTAAAATTGAAGAATTAGTAGAGTTTGTTCGCGCTGCAAGTTCTTCGGAGGAAGAATTCCAAGACTCCCTTGCAAGCATGCATGAGGCACTTGATAAGGCGGCAGAGAAAGTGGCGAAAAAGACACCTGCTAAACAAAATCTGGTCGGTCAAGTGGATGCTTTGATTGACACACTGTATTTTACATACGGTAGTTTTGTATTGATGGGAGTAGACCCAGAACGCATTTTTGATATTGTCCATGAAGCAAATATAGGGAAGGTCTTCCCTGATGGGAAAGCTCATTTTGACCCAGTTACACACAAGATTTTAAAACCAGACGACTGGGAAGAAAAATATGCTCCAGAACCTGCCATCCGACAGGAACTACAACGTCAGTTTAAAGCTTATGAGCGACATAAAGAAAGAAAAAAATAAAAAATAAGAGAAATTTCTTTTCCCTGAATGAAAAATTCGGGGATTTTTTGAGCTGAAAAACCGAACAATTTTATATATATCACTAATTATTATTAGCATATTTATACTAGAAAAAGAAAAGAAAAAAATGAAAATATAGTGAAAATAAAGCAAAAGGAAATTACATTGCTTACAAAGAATAGTTAAAAAGCTAGATACATTACTAATATATCTAGCTTTTCTTTTGAAAGAATATCAAAAAAAGACGAGTCAAATTATTTGATATTTGAAAGTTGCTGTGTTAGAATAAATTAAGAAAGCGAATAAATATAAAATCCTCATGCTGCTATAATATGCTCTTTTTAAAAGATAGAAGTCAACTTGTTTATTTCAGGCCTGTTAACAAGTTGATGTGAGGACTTCACTCTAGCTTTGAGGTTTAGTTATAACATTGTGCACAATTGCTTTCCAAATTTTTATTATTTTAATTTTCAAGTTTAGAAATTAAAGAATTAAGAGGTTGAAATGAAGAAAAAATATACCTATTTGACAGCTTCTGTTTTAACAGCTGTAACAATGCTTCCAACTTTTGCACCAAGTGAAGTTCACGCTGCTTACAATTGGAATGGAAATAATAGCTACTATACAAGAACTAGCCGTCGTTCAAGCAATCGTACTTCTAACCGTACTACTGCAAATCGTAGCCGCACATCAAACTATACTGTAAGAAGTTACGGTTACAACAGTTATTACCCAAGCTATAACTATGGCTACAATAGCTACTATCCAAGCTATAACTATGGATATGGTAGCTATTACCCAAGTTACAACTACGGTTACAATAATTGGAATAACTACTATGGCTATGACAACAGTAGCAACTACTATGGTTATAACTATTGGAATAATTACAACAACCTTGCTAGCGATGAAAACTATATTTACTGGAATGGCAATCACTACTACCGTATGAACGACGGTAGCTACCGTATTTATCGTAACGGTCAGTGGAAACCTTTGACAAACAATAGTAATAACAACTCATCTACTAACAACTTGGAAAACGATCCTCACTATCGTTACGAAAATGGGTACCATTACTATGTATTGGACAATGGTGATTATTACTACTACCAAAATGGTAAGTGGGTATTGGTGAAAGATTCTGCTGATACAACACCAGCACAACCGGCAACACCTGCTGAACCAAAACCAGAACAACCAACAACTCCGGTTGAGCCAGCACAACCAAGTCAACCTGAAGTTCCTGCACCAACACCAGCAGAACCAGAGACTCCAACACCAGCTCCTAGTGATAAACCTGAAGAGCCAACAACACCAGCTGAGCCACAACCAGCACAACCAGCAACTCCAAGTGTTGACCTACCAGAAAATCCACCAATTAATGGTGCTGATAGTGAATTTGATCCATTCAAACCATCTACAGAAACGCCAGCGGAACCAAAACCAGAAACACCAGCAACTCCAGCTATCCCAACAATACCAGGTTTGGTAACGACTGATGAACCAAGTGAAAACCAAATCCCTGATTATGTTGAAAAACCAGCTGAAGGATTGGAACACTTGGCTTGGGCACCAAATGGACAAACTCCAAAATTGGTTTACCCACCAGGTAAACCAGGTGATGCAGTCCTCAAGAATGATAAAAACTACTACTTCGACGGTAGTGCACATTACTACTATGTACCATCTAACTCAGAGCGTACAGGTTACTCAGCATACTGGAAGTGGCTTGGAGGAAAATGGAAACTTCAAGGGATGACTGATCCAAACGATCCAGCTCGTGATCCAAAACTTCACGAAAACACTGCTGATGACGAGTACATGTACAGTGACAAGAACTCAAGCGTGAAACTTTACTCGACTAACTTGGTAACGACTGCTAAAGCAGGTCAAGCATTGCCATTCAAGAATGTTGAAGAGTTCAAAAACTATGTCATCGAAAAAATGAATCCTAAGTTCCTTGATAACTCTGGTTGGGATGCTAAAGTTGAGTGGGAAATCGAAGATCCAGAAATCTTTGAGAAGACGAAAGAAAACCCATACGCTAAGGACTATGTCTTGATTGCAAATCTCAAGAGTGGTGTCGAAGACAAGAAATACAGTGATGTAGAATTTGGTTATGTGAAGTTTGTTTACCGTGTTGAAGCAACAAACGATACAAACTATGACTATGTTTCAAAAGCAAAAGAAGCTTTCTCTAAAATCAATGAAGAGCGTAAAGCTCAAGGATTGAAAGAATTGACTTGGTCTGAAGACATTTATCAAAATCAAGCACTTCCAAAAGTAAATGAAATTTCACATCAGTATGATAGCACAGGCTTTGTAGGACGTCGTGATGAAGATGCTGCTGTTGTCGTTAAGAAATGGGCAAACAGTGGTTTGAGAGACTTGCTTTTCGATCCAAATGTCACTGAAGGAGCTGTAGCAGCAGTAGTTGATGGAAACGGTGTATACTACTGGGCATACAGTTACAAATAATTCAATCTTTTGAGATTGACTACTTTCTAAATAAGATAGAGGCTTTAAACAATTGTTTAAAGCCTTTTTGTGACCCAACCAGGACAAACAAAAAGGAGCTCAAGGCTCCCTTTTTTAATGATTACAATGTTTTTTCACTTTCTCTCACGACCAGCAAATCGACTTTTGCATGGCGAAGAATATACTCAGATGAAGAGCCAACCAAGAGGCGTTCAAAGGCATTGAGCCCTGTTGCAC